>NZ_JBEZJL010000027.1:0-125498 GCF_040651755.1 Actinomadura sp. NPDC048394
GTTTTTCTGTCTTTTGCTTTTAGTGTGTTGTCCTGCCCCTCGCTGGACGGGCTGCCGGCGCGGCCCGCCCCCGCCCCGCCCGCCCCCGCCCCCCCCCCCCCCCCCCCGCCACGTCGCCGGGAACGCGGAGACCGGCGTCCTCCAGCGCCCTCATGATGAGCATCGCGTAGTCGTCGTTATAGGCGAACACCGCGTCTGGACGATGCGGATCGGCGGCCCACCCGGCGACCAGGTCCCCGGCTTCCTCCTCGTCGAAGCCCAGGTCGACGGGCCGGACCTCGATCCCCTGTGCGGCGGCGACCCGCTGCACGCCCGCCAGACGAGGACGGCTGTAGGCCTCCAGCCCCTTCTCCCTCGGCATGAGCACGGCGATGGAGGAGCGTCCCCGCTCGGCCAGGTGCTCGGCCGCGCGCGCGCCGATCGCCTCGTTGTCGAAGACGAAGGTGGGGACCAGCGGGGACGGGGCGTCGCCGAGCGCTACGACCGTGGGGATGCCGGTGTCGTGGAGCTGGCGGACGGCCGCCCTGGTCAGCCGCCCCGCCTCGACCAGGATGGCGGACGGGCGCCACTGCGCCCAGTCGCGGGCCGCGCCGATGCCCTTGCCCCGGTCATCGCCATAGAGCACGACCTTGTACCCGAGCCGGCGCAACTCCTCCCCGAGAGCGTCGAGGTGGGCGGCGGCGAGGGCGCCCATACCGGCCCTCGGCAACGGCATGAGGACGATGTCACTGCGGCCGCTGCGGAGCGTCCGCGCGGACGCGTGCGGAATGTAGCCCAGGCTGGCCGCGGCCTCCCGAACCTTGGCCCGGGTGGCCTCGGTGATCCGCATCCCGGGCGCGTCGTTCAGCACATAGGACACCGTGGCCTGCGAAACCCCCGCAAGCCTGGCGACGTCAACGCTCGTGGGCGCCCGCCCGGGCCGCGGAGTCCGCTCTTCCATGCCCCCAGTATCCCGCGATCAAGGACGCGGGACGGCTGCGCCCGGTCCCGGCAAGGCAGGGCAGGGCACCGCCATGGCCGCATGGTTCGGCTAGTGCGCAGGCACTAGGACGCGTGTAGCTGCTGGTCCGGGTGCACTAGGGGAAGACGGCGGCAGGAGACGATGCCCCGGCGGGGCGCCGGAAGGAAGTGTTGGAGACGCGCGGATCTCGCGAATTCCCTTCCCTAGCGGTGTCTGGAGTGATCAGCACGTGGCGACATCTCTCTACCGGATCGGGCGGTGGGCCTTCCGACGGCGCCGGCTCGTGATCGGCCTGTGGCTGGGCGTCCTGATACTGGCCGGGGTCGCCGCCGCCACGGCGCCCGCCGGGCAGGACGAGGACCTCTCCATGCCCGGCACCGAGTCGCAGAAGGCGTTCGACCTGCTGGACGAGCGCTTCCCGCAGGCCAACGCTCAGGGCGCCGACGCCCGCCTGGTGTTCCAGGCCCCGGACGGGCGGCGGGTGACGGCCGCGGCGAGCAAGGCCGCCGTCGAGGACGCGCTCGGCTCGCTGAAGGGCGGCGACCAGGTCGCGTCGGTCACCGACCCCTACGCGACCGGGGCGGTCAGCAAGGACGGCACCATCGCCTACTCGACGATCACCTACACCGCGGACGCCGTCGACCTGACCGGGCCGGCCAAGCGGGCCCTGGAGGACGCGGCGGACAGGGCCCGGGACGCGGGGCTGACCGTGGAGATCGGCGGTTCGGCCCTGGACGCGGAAGAGGCGCCGGGCGGCACGACGGAGATCATCGGCGTGGTGGTGGCGGCGGTGGTGCTGGTCCTCGCGCTCGGCTCGCTGGTCGCGGCCGGGCTGTCGCTGCTGACCGCCTTCTGGGGCGTGGCCATCGCGTTCGGCCTGGTCACCGCGCTGGCGGTGCCGCTGGGCCTGACCTCGACCGTCGCCATCCTGGCGCTGATGCTGGGGCTGGCGGTCGGCATCGACTACGCGCTCTTCATCACCTCCCGGTTCCGTGACGAGCGCGCCCGGGGCGGCGAGCCGGAGGAGGCCGCCGGACGGGCGGTGGGCACGGCCGGGTCCGCCGTCGTCTTCGCCGGCGCGACCGTCTTCATCGCCCTCGCCGGGCTGGGGGTCGTCGGGATCCCGGAGCTCACCAAGATGGGCCTGGCCGGCGCGGGCGCGGTGGCGCTCGCCGTGCTCGTCGCCCTGACGCTGGTGCCCGCGCTGTTCGGCTCGTTCGGCCGGCGGGTCCTGTCCCGCGCCGTCCGCAAGGGCGGCCTGCCGGGAAGCCCGGGGAACGGGCGCCCGGGGCCTGCCGCGTCCGGGCTCGGCACCCGCTGGGCGCGGTTCGTGCTGCGCCGGCCGGTGGCCGTGCTGCTGGTCGCCGGGCTCGGTCTCGGCGCGGTCGCCGTGCCGGCGCTGAGCCTGGAGCTCGGGCTGCCCGGAGACGAGTCCAAGTCGGTGGAGACCACCCAGCGCCGCGCCTACGACCTGCTGTCGGAGGGTTTCGGTCCCGGCTTCAACGGCCCGCTGACCGTGGTCGTGGACATGCGGGGGTCCGCCGACCCGCGAGCCGCCGCGGACCAGGTCGTCGAGACGGTACGGGGCATGGACGGGGTCGCGTCGGTCGGTGAACCGGTTCTCAACCGGCGCAAGGACACCGCCGTCCTCACCGCCGTCCCGCGGACCGCGCCGGCCAGCGAGAAGACCAAGGACGTGGTGCACGCGATCCGGGGCGCGGTCGCCGGCGTCGAGGCCCGGACGGGCGCCGACGTCCTGGTGACCGGCACCACCGCGCTGAACATCGACATCTCCGAGGCGATGTCCGGCGCGCTCGTCCCCTACCTGAGCGTCGTCATCGGCTTGGCCGTGCTGCTGCTGATGGTGGTCTTCCGCTCGGTGCTGGTCCCGGTCAAGGCCGCGCTCGGCTTCCTGCTGTCGGTGGGCGCCGCGTTCGGCGTCCTGGTCGCCGTGTTCCAGTGGGGCTGGGCGGCGGACCTGATCGGCATCGAGCAGACCGGGCCCGTCATGTCGCTGATGCCGATCCTCATCATCGGGATCGTGTTCGGGCTCGCCATGGACTACGAGGTCTTCCTGCTGTCCCGGATGCGGGAGGCCTACGTCCACGGCGCGTCCCCCGGCGAGGCGATCGTCGGCGGTTTCCGGCACAGCGGGCGCGTGGTGGCCGCCGCGGCGATCATCATGATCAGCGTGTTCACCGGGTTCGTCGGGATGAGCAACCCGACCATCCAGACGATGGGCCTCGGCCTGGCCTCCGCGGTCGCCTTCGACGCGTTCGTGGTCCGGATGGCGATCGCGCCCGCGGTCCTGGCGCTGCTCGGGCACCGGGCCTGGTGGCTGCCGCGTAGCCTGAAGCGTGTGCTGCCGAACGTGGACATCGAGGGTCAGGCACTGAACGCGCATGTCCCCGCCTCCGCGACCGTGCCGGACGCGGTCGCGCCGCTCCCCGTCGACGGGCGTTGAGCCGGCCATGGCGAACCCGGGCGGCGGTGGCCCGCGATCACGCGGCGCGTGGTGGCGCGAGGGGACGATCACGGCGATCGCGTTCGCGCTCTGCCTGCTCGGCGGCGCGCTGCAGGTCGACGACAAGTCGCTGGCGCCGCCGCCCGCCGCCGCCTACCTCATCGCCGTGGCGTCCTGTGCCGTGCTGCCCGCGCGGCACCGGGCGCCCCTGGCCGCCATGGCGGCCACGACCGCGTGCGGCGTGCTGGTCCCGCCCCTCGGCCTGCTGCTGAGCCCGCCCATCGTGGCCCCCGCCGTGGTCGTCGCCTACTCGCTCGCCGTGCGCGCCGAACGGCGCACGGCGGCCGCGGTGCTGCTCGCCGCCGCGGCGCTGCCGGCCGCCTCCGATCTCGCGTTCGCGTTCGGGAGCCTCTCGTGGCAGGACGCGAGCAGGGTGGCGGCGGTGGCGGCGTTCCCGCTGGTGGCCGGCATTCTCGGGCACTCGACGCAGAACCGGCGCGCTTACCTGGCGGCCATGGAGGAGCGGGCGCGGCGGGCCGAGAAGAGCCGGGACAGCGAGGCGCGCCGCAGGGTGGCCGAGGAGCGGGTCCGCATCGCCCGGGAGCTGCACGACCTCGTGGCCCACCAGATCACCCTGGCCAACGCGCAGGCCACGGTCGCCGCGCACCTCTTCGACACCCGTCCCGAGCAGACCCGCAAGAGCCTGCGGGAACTCGTCGAGACCACCGCCGACGCGCTCGACGACCTGCGCGCCACGGTCGGGCTGCTGCGCCAGACCGGCGACGCGGCCGCGCCCGCCGAACCGGCGCCCGGGCTGTCCCGGCTTCCCGCGCTCCTCGAATCGTTCCGCCGCGCGGGTCTGGAGGTGTCGGTGCGTCACGAGGGCACGGCCAGGCCGCTGCCGCCCGGGTTGGACCTCACCGCGTACCGGATCGTCCAGGAGGCACTGACCAACGTGACCAAGCACGCCGGCACCGGCAGCGCCCGGGTGCGCCTCGCGTGGAACCGCGACCGCGTGACCATCACCGTCGCCGACGACGGAGGAGGCGCCGCACCGTCCACGTCCATGGGGACGGACCGTCCGCCCGGTTACGGCCTGATCGGGATGCGCGAGCGCGCCACCGCGGTCGGCGGGCACCTCTCCGCGGGCAGGCGCCCGGAGGGCGGCTTCCTCGTCTCGACCGAGTTGCCCCTCCCGCCCGCCAAGGACGCGGCGCGCGAGATCGACGGAGCGCCGGCCGCCGTCGAAGGGGCCGGGGACGCGCCATGACGCTCCGCGTGCTGCTCGCCGACGACCAGGCCCTGCTGCGCGGCGCCTTCCGGATGCTGCTCGACACCGCCGACGACATCACCGTGGTCGGCGAGGCCGCCGACGGCCGCGAGGCGGTGCGGCTCACCCGGGAGCTGCGCCCGGACGTGGTGGTCATGGACATCCGGATGCCCGAGGTGGACGGCCTCACCGCGACCGCGGAGATCTGCGCGGACCCGGACCTGCGCGGCAGCCGCATCCTGATCCTCACCACCTACGAGACCGACGAGTACGTCGCCCAGGCGCTCCGCGCGGGGGCCGGCGGCTTCATCGGCAAGGGCATCGGGGCCGGGGAGCTGCTGGACGCCGTGCGCACGATCGCCGCCGGCGACACGCTCCTCTCCCCCGCCGCGACCCGGTCGCTGGTCGCCCGCTTCCTGGCCGCACCGGACGACGCCCCGCCGCGCGACCCCGAGCGGCTCGCCGCGCTCACCCCGCGGGAACGCGAGATGGTGGCGCTGGTCGCGACGGGCCTGTCCAACCAGGAGATCGCGGAGCGGGTGTTCCTGAGCCCGTTCACGGTCCGCGCCCACGTGCAGCGCGCGATGACGAAGCTGGACGCCCGCGACCGGGCGCAGCTCGTCGTGATCGCCTACCGGACGGGCCTCGCCGGCGCCTAGGCTCGTCCGGCACGGCTCAAAGGCTGCGCACCATGCTGGAACTGTTCCCGAAATGGTTTCCCGACCACGACTACAAGCCGTTCCGGCGGCGGCTGGACATGGCGCTCAAGCGCCGTTGAACGTCCGCGCCGGTGTCACGGGCTCGGCTCGGGCAGGGGAATGGCGACGAGAACCTCGTCGAGGGCGCGGACGACCGGGGCGGGCAGCACGCCTTGCGTGACGAGGTCCTCCGGTGATGTGAAGCGGCGCGAACGCCGCGCCGTCACGATCGCGTTCGCGTGGTACGGGCCGACGCCCGGCAGGGACGCGAGGACGCGTTCCGGCACGGCGTTGACGTCCACCAGGCCGCCGTCGTCGAAGTCGCGCGGGAGGTCGGGGCGTCCGATCCCGAGTTCGCGGGCCATCTCCGGATGGTGCCGGAGCAGCGAACGCGCCTGCTCCCGGCGCGTGCGGCGCTCGATGTAGTCGACCATCGCCGACGCGGGGAGCCGCGAGGCGCCCGCCGGACGGCCCGGTCCGGCCGGGTCGGCGGTCAGGACGGCGACGTGGACCGCGCCGCCGACCATGGTGACGAGCCACGCGCCCATCGCCACCCCGTCCAGCGCCGAGACCGCGTCGGCGTCCTCGCTGGTGACGATCGTGAGGAAGACCGTGATCAGGACGAGGTAGCCGGCCGCCGCCGCGCCGAGGCGTGCGCTGCGGCGCCGTCCGGCGAAGTAGGCGATCATCGCCCAGGTGCAGATCCCGAACGTGACGACCGGGACGGCGCTCGCCGCGAGCCGCAGCGGCCACGGGTGCGGGCGCGCCGGGCCGTCGACGGCGGCGCCCACGTGCGGCGTCGACACCGCCCAGCCCAGCTGGGGTGGCGTGGCCGGGATCGCGTCATCGGCCCAGGGTGCGGTGGCGGCCGGCCCGGACGTCTCCGGCGGCTCCGCCAGGTCCGCGATGTGCGCGTCCGCCGGGAGGTGCGGCGCCGCCGCGTGCGCCTGCACCGGCAAACGGGCGGCGGTGGCGTCCGCCGGGACCGGGACGGGCTCTCGCGGGAGATCGCCGCGCAGGATGCCCAGGTGGAGGTGCTGGAGGCGTTCGCCGGGCTCGACGCCGAACTCCTCGGTGAGGAAGGCGCGGGCGTCCCGGTAGGCGGCCAGCGCCTCGGCCTGCCTGCCGGACCGGTAGAGGGCGAGCATCAGCAGGTGGCGCAGCCCTTCCCTGAGGGGGAAGTCGGCGACGAGCCGGTGGAGCTCCGGGACGAGCTCGGCGTGCCGTCCGAGGTCGAGGTCGATCTCGGCGGCGGCCTCCGCCGCGGCGGCGCGTTCGTCCGCGAGGCGTTCGCGTGCCGCGTCGAAGAAGCGGCCGCGGACGTCGTGCAGCGCCTGCCCCTGCCAGAGGCCGAGCGCATCGCGCAACCGCGACCGCGCCTCCTCGATCTCGCCTCGCGCGCGAGCGGCCAGCGCCTCGCGGACGCCGTCGCGGAAGACCTCCGCATCGAGGGCGCCCCGGTCGACGTGGAGCGAGTACCCGGCGCTCGTCAGCGTGAGGAGACGGCTCGGCGCACGCGGGGAACGGTCCGGTTCCAGCACGCGGCGCAGCCCCGCGACGTACTTCTGGACGACGTTCGCCCCGTTGTCGGGCGGCTCATCCGCCCAGACGGCGTCCACGATCGCCTCGGTCGAGACCGCCCGGTTCGGTTCCAGCAGGAGGACTGCCAGCACCGCGCGCTGCTTGCCCGGCCCGAGGTCGAGCTCCTCCTCGCCCCGCCACGCGCGGAGCCGCCCGAGGATCTCGAAGCGCGGTACCTGGGGGGAAAGGGGATCGGCGGCCATGGGCACCCCCTCTGCTCAGTCGCGCCTGCGGCCGTCCGCAGCGGCGGCGCAGTGGCGCCGCAGTCGTCCGGCAGTGCGTGCGGGGTAGCCGAAGCATAACGACAGAGATCCGGCATCGGCACGCCCCAGGCTGCTCGGCGAGACCTTTTCGACCGACCTGAAAGAGGGGACCGATGCGCATCACCACAGTGCCGCTCCTGGGGATCGCGGCCGCGCTCGCGCTCATGCCCGCGACCGCCTGCGGGCCGAAGGCGGACGACGCGGCGAAGAAGGCGTCCGGAACCACCGCCGCCTCCCCGTCCCGCACCGCCACGCCGTCGCCCACCCCGGCCCCGAACGGGGTGGAGAAGCTGCGTCCCACCAAGATCCTGGCTCGTGCCCGCAAGGCGACGCTGGCGGCGCGGACCCTCCGGCTCCACGGGACGTTCCACGACGGGAACAAGATCCTGGCGCTCGACTTCCGCTACGCCGGCGCGAAGGAGGCCGTCGGCGACGTGACGATGGGCCGCGAGCGGTTCACCCTGATCCGGATCGGCCGGTCCGTGTACTTCAAGGGCGACGACGCGTTCTGGAAGTCGATCGGCGGCAAGGGGGCCGCCCAGCTGATGTCCGGCAAGTACCTGCGGACGACGTCGAAGGACGAGGGCTTCGCCGGCCTGGCCGAGTTCAGCGACCGGGGAAAGTTCTTCGCGGAGCTGTTCGCCCCGGAGGGCACGGTGACCAAGGGGCGGACGGAGATGATCGCGGGGACGCCCGCCATCGCGCTGCGGGACCAGTCCGGCGGCAAGCTGTACGTGGCGACGGTGGGCGAGCCGTACGCCCTGCGCATGGGCGGCGGCCCGGGGAACCGCCTGGACTTCGACGGCTACGGCGCGGCGGTCGCGATCACGACTCCGCCCGCGTCCCAGGTCGTCGACGCCTCGGCGCTGAAGCCCTGAGCCCGGCGCGGTCGCCGCGGCGGCGCGGTCGCCGCGGCGGCGCGTTCCCCGGGCGGGCGGGTTCGGGGGCGGCCCCTGGTCACGGCTCGAAGCGGTAGCCCATCCCGGGTTCGGTGATGAGGTGTCGCGGCCGGGAGGGGTCGTCCTCGAGCTTGCGGCGCAGCGAGGCCAGGTAGACGCGCAGGTAGTTGGTCTCGCTGCGATGGTTCGGGCTCCACACCTCGGCGAGGAGCCGCCGCTGGGAGATCAGCTTGCCGGGGTTGCGCACCAGGATCTCCAGCAGCCCCCATTCGGTGGGGGTGAGGTGGACGCGGGCGCCGCCCGGCCCGTAGACGATCTTGCCGTTCAGGTCGACCGAGTGCCGGCCGACGTCCACCGTGGGCAGGTCCTCGCCGGCGGGCGCCCGGCGGGTGATCGCGCGGATCCGGGCCAGCAGCTCCTCGACGCCGAACGGCTTGGTGACGTAGTCGTCGGCGCCGGCGTCCAGGGCGCCGACCTTGTCGCCGCCGCCGGCCCGCCCGGACAGCACGATGATGGGCACCGCCGACCATCCGCGGAGCCCGCGGATCACGTCGACCCCGTCGAGGTCCGGCAGGCCGAGGTCGAGGATCACCAGGTCCGGATGCCATTCGGCGGCGCCGGTCAGGGCGCCCTTGCCGTCCGGGACGGCCCGCACCTCGTAGTCGCGGGCCCGCAGGTTGAGCCGCAGGGTCGCGAGGATCTGCGGCGAGTCGTCCACCACCAGCACGCGCGTCATGCCGCTGGTGAGGGGTCGGGGAGGAACACGGGTCACCTCTGATGGACGTGTGCGCTCTCGTCACACGGACGGGAGCCGATCGGCATGGTGAGGATCATGGTGAGGCCCCCGCCGGGGGTCTCCTCCGGGGTGATGTCGCCGTCCATGGCCTCGGCGAGGCCGCGGGCGAGGGCCAGGCCGAGGCCGACGCCGGTCTCGTTGTCGCGGTCGCCCAGCCGCTGGAACGGCCGGAAGACGCGGTCGCGGGCGGCGGGCGGGATGCCGGGGCCGCGGTCGATGACGCGCAGTTCGAGCCGGTCGCCGTGCGCGCTGGCGGTGACGAGGACGGGCTCGCCCGGCGGGTTGAACCGCACGGCGTTGGCGACGAGGTTCGCCAGGACGCGTTCCAGCAGCGCCGGGTCGGCGACCATCTCCGGCAGGCCGTCGGGGACATGGATCTCGACCGCGTCCTGGTCGCCGTCGCCGATCGCCCGGGCGGCGACGTCCTCGGCGGCCACGCGGCGCGGCGCGACGCCGAGCGACCCGGCCTGCAGGCGGCTCATGTCCAGCAGGTTGGCCACCAGGTGGTCGAGCCTGGCCAGGGACTCGGCGGCGGTGGCGACCAGCTCGTCCCGGTCCTCGGCGCTCCAGGCGACGTCCGGGCTGTGCAGGCTCTCGACGGCGGCCTTCGCCGACGCGAGCGGGGTGCGCAGGTCGTGGCTGACGGCGTTGAGCAGCGCGGTGCGCATCCTGTCGGCGGCCTCCAGCGGGCGGACCTGCCGGGCGGTCTCGGCGAGGCGCTGGTGGCGCAGCGCGACGGCGGCCTGGGCGGCGAACGCCTCCAGCACGCGGCGGTCCGAGGCGGGCAGCGTCCGGCCCCGCAGGACGAGGGAGAGCGTGCCGTCCTCGACCTGGACGTCGGACTCCCCCGCGTCCGGGCTGGTGCAGGGTTCGCCGCCGGCGGTGGCGACGATCCCCCAGCGGTCCGGGTCGCGCAGGGCGCCGGGCGTGGCCGGCGCGTCCGGGTCGCGTTCCAGCAGCGTGACGGTGTCGAGCGCGTAGGTCTCGCGGAGCCGTTCGAGGATGTTCCCCAGCGCGCTGTAGGCGCCGGGCACCGCGACCGGCGCGTGCTCGCCCCGCAGGATGTCCCCGGCAAGGGTGGACAGCACCTCCGCGTCCGCGCGGGCCCGCGCCGCCTCCCGGCTGCGGCGCGCGGTGATGTCGACGATCGTGCTGACCGTCACCCCCACCACGACGTAGATCACGAGCTGGAGCAGCGCCTCGGGCTGCTGGACGGTGAACTTCCCGATGGGCGGCGTGAAGTAGTAGTTGAGCAGCAGCGAGCCGCCGATCGCCGCGAACAGGGCCGGGTACAGCCCGCCCAGCAGCGCCACCCCGACGACCGCGGCCTGGAACAGCAGGATGTCGCTGGCCAGGGACAGCTCCCCGCGCAGGTGCACCAGCAGGACGGTCAGCAGCGGCAGCCCGGCCGCGGCCAGCACGAAGCCGGCGTCGCGGCGCGCGGCAGGGATGCCGGCCGCGCGCCGCGCACGCCAGCGCCGTCCCTGGTTGGTCTCCTCATGGGTGACCAGGTGCACGTCGATGGCCCCGGACTGCGCCGTGGTCGTGACGCCGACGCCGCGCGAGAACATCTGGGCGACGCGGCCCCGCCGTGACGCGCCGAGGACGAGCTGGGTGGCGTTGACACCGCGGGCGAAGTCCAGCAGCGCGTCCGGCACGTTCGACCCGACGACCTGGTGGTAGCTGCCGCCCAGGCTCTCCACCAGGGCGCGCTGCCGGGTCAGGTTCGCGGGGCCGGCGTCGGTGAGCCCGTCGTTGCGGGCGACGTGGACGGCGAGCAGGTCGGCGCCCTTGGTCCGGTCCGCGATCCGCGCGGCCCTGCGGACGAGGGTGTCGCCCTCGGGGCCGCCGGTGAGCGCGACGACGACGCGCTCGCGGGCCTCCCACGTGCCGGCGATGCCGTGGTCGGCGCGGTACCGGTCGAGCTGGTCGTCGACCTTGTCGGCCAGCCACAGCAGCGCCAGCTCGCGCAGCGCGGTGAGGTTGCCGACGCGGAAGTAGTTGCCGAGCGCGGCGTCGATCTTCTCGGGGGCGTAGACGTTGCCGTGCGCCATCCGGCGGCGCAGCGCCTCCGGCGCCATGTCGACCAGCTCGACCTGGTCGGCGCGGCGGACCACCTCGTCCGGGACGGTCTCGCGCTGCGGCACCCCGGTGATCCGTTCGACGACGTCGTTGACCGACTCCAGGTGCTGGACGTTGACGGTGGTGACGACGTCGATGCCGGCGTCCAGGATCTCCTCGACGTCCTGCCAGCGCTTGGCGTTGCGCGAGCCGGGCACGTTGGTGTGCGCCAGTTCGTCGATCAGCGCGACCTGGGGCCGGCGCGCGATGACGGCGCCGGTGTCCAACTCGGTGAAGCTCGCGCCGCGGTGGTCAAGCGTCCGGCGCGGCACGACCTCCAAGCCTTCGAGGAGCGCGGCGGTGCGCGGCCGGCCGTGCGTCTCGACGAAGCCGACCGCCACGTCGGTGCCCCGCTCCCGGCGGCGGGCGCCTTCGGCGAGCATGGCGTAGGTCTTGCCGACGCCGGGCGCCGCACCGAGATAGACGCGCAGTCTGCCGCGTCCCATCGCACCTCTCCTTCCCCGCTGGGTCAGCCGCGGACCGGGTACGCCCGGTCCAGCGCGATGTTGAGCTTGAGGACGTTCACGCGCGGCTCCCCCATGAAGCCGAGGTCGCGGCCGTCGGTGTTGTCCGCGACCAGCCGCTTGACCTGGTCGGGGGCGATGCCGCGCGCTTCGGCGACCCGCCGGGTCTGCAGCGCGGCGTAGGCGGGCGAGATGTGCGGGTCGAGGCCGCTTCCGCTCGCGGTGACCGCGTCGGCCGGGACGGCCGGCCGGGCGGGCGCGCCGCCCCGGACCGGAACGACGAGGCCCTTGGCGTAGTCCTCGCCGTACTTGGCCAGCTCGACGGGCACGCCCTTGTAGACGGTGATGAACGGCGCCTTGACCACGCCCTGTTCCTCGTTGAGGCTGACGACCCGGGTGGGACGCGGGACGGTGCCGTCGGCCGTGCGGTGCCCGAAGACCGCGAGGACCGCGCCGACCCCGCCGGGGGTGCAGAACGGGCGCGCGCCGCTCACGCCTTCCAGCTCGCCGACGGCTTCGCTGCGCGCGCACACCTGGGTGAGCAGGCTCTGGCGGGCGTTCTCGTCCTCCTTGCCCGCCGCGACCAGCTTGGGGTCGGGCAGGGTGTCGACGACGTCCTCGGGGCCGAGGTTGCTCGCGGACGTGGCGGTCGGGTCGTAGCCGTCGCCGGCGTTGGACGGGCGGCTCTGGAAGTACTGCTTGAGCGGCCTGCCGCCGGAGTCGGTGAAGGACTGGCCGATGAGGGCGCTGCCCGCCGTCCGGCCGTGCAGCGAGACGTAGGAGCCGTCGGCCTGGTCCTTCAGGCCGGGGATCCGGCCGGCCGCGAACACGGCCAGCGGATAGACGACGCCGAGCAGGACGGTCAGCACGAGCAGGGCGCGCAGCGCGGCGAGGTGCTGCCGGACCCAGGTGGGATAACGCATGTCAGGACATCCCCGGAAGGAATCGGATGATGAGGTCGATGAGCTTGATGCCGATGAACGGCGCGACGATGCCGCCCAGCCCGTAGACGGACAGGTTCCGCGACAGCAGCCGGGACGCGCCGCCCGGCCGGTACCGGACGCCGCGCAGCGCCAGCGGGATCAGCGCGACGATCACCAGCGCGTTGAACACGACGGCGGACAGGATCGCCGACTGCGGGCTGTGCAGCCGCATGACGTTCAGCGCGTCCAGCCCCGGATAGAGGCCGGCGAACAGCGCCGGGATGATCGCGAAGTACTTCGCGATGTCGTTGGCGATCGAGAAGGTCGTCAGCGCGCCGCGGGTGATGAGCAGCTGCTTGCCGATCTCCACGATCTCGATGAGCTTGGTCGGGTCGGAGTCGAGGTCGACCATGTTCCCGGCCTCCTTGGCGGCCGAGGTGCCGGTGTTCATCGCGACGCCGACGTCGGCCTGCGCGAGCGCGGGCGCGTCGTTGGTGCCGTCGCCGGTCATCGCGACGAGCCGGCCGCCCTCCTGCTCGAGCCTGATGAGCGAGAGCTTGTCCTCGGGCTTGGCCTCGGCGAGGAAGTCGTCCACGCCGGCCTCGTCGGCGATCGCCTTGGCCGTCAGCGGGTTGTCGCCGGTGATCATCACGGTGCGGATGCCCATCCGGCGCATCTCGTCGAACCGCTCCCGCATCCCGGCCTTCACCACGTCCTTGAGGTGGACGACGCCGAGCACCCTCACGGTGCCGTCCGCTGCTTCGCCGACGACCAGCGGGGTGCCGCCGGACGCGGAGACGCCGTCCACGATCCCGCTCAGCTCCGCCGGCACGGTCCCGCCCCGCTCGCGCACCCACTCGGCGACCGCGCCGGCCGCGCCCTTGCGGAGCATCCGGTCCGGTACGCCGTCGCGCGCCCCGTCCAGGTCGACGCCGCTCATCCTGGTCTGCGCCGAGAACGGCACCCAGGTCGCGTGGGTCAGCTCGCCGGGCGTCCGCTCGCGCAGGCCGTGGCGCCGCTTGGCGAGCACCACGACCGAGCGTCCCTCGGGTGTCTCGTCGGCCAGGCTGGACAGTTGCGCCGCGTCGGCCAGCGCGTCCGGGGTCACGCCGCGGACCGGCAGGAACTCGGCCGCCTGCCGGTTGCCGAGGGTGATCGTGCCGGTCTTGTCCAGCAGCAGCGTGTTGACGTCGCCCGCGGCCTCCACCGCGCGTCCCGACATCGCCAGGACGTTGCGCTGGACGAGCCGGTCCATGCCCGCGATGCCGATCGCCGACAGCAGCGCCCCGATCGTGGTGGGGATCAGGCACACCAGCAGCGACACCAGCACGATGCCCGTGACGCCGTGCGCGCCGAGCGAGAGCGAGTCGCCGGCGCCCGGGTTGGCGCCCTTGGAGAAGATCGCCAGCGGCTGCAGCGTGGCGACGGCCAGCAGGAAGATGACCGTCAGCGCGGCGAGCAGGATGTTGAGGGCGATCTCGTTCGGCGTCTTCTGCCGGCTCGACCCCTCCACCAGCGCGATCATGCGGTCGATGAACGACTCGCCGGGTTTCTGGGTGATCTTGACGACGATGCGGTCGGAGAGCACCTTCGTCCCGCCGGTCACCGCGGACCGGTCGCCGCCGGACTCGCGGATGACCGGCGCGGACTCGCCGGTGATCGCCGACTCGTCCACGCTGGCGATGCCCTCGACGACGTCGCCGTCCCCGGGGACGATCTCGCCGGCCTCGACGACGACGTGGTCGCCCTGCCGCAGCTCCGGGGCGCCGACCCGCTCCTCGCGGGCATCGCGGCGGCCGGGCGTCCAGTCGAGCAGGCGGCGCGCCACGGCGTCGGTCTTGGCGCGTCGGAGGGCGTCCGCCTGCGCCTTGCCGCGTCCTTCGGCGACCGCCTCCGCGAGGTTCGCGAAGAGGACGGTGAGCCACAGCCACGCCACGATCAGCCACGCGAACACGCTCGGGTCCAGCGCGGCCAGGACCGTGGTCCACACCGCGCCGATCTCCACGATGAACATCACCGGGTTGCGCCACAGGGTGCGCGGGTCGAGCTTGCGCAGCGCGTCCGGCAGGGACCTCACCATCTGCTTCGGGTCGAGCAGCCCGCCCTGGATCCTGCCCCCGCCGCCGGGTTCGGGCTGCCGCGGCGCCGGGCTCGTCTTCTGAACGGTCTGAGTGGTCATGAGTGGATTCCTTCGGCCAACGGCCCCAGCGCCAGCGCGGGGAGGAAGGTGAGCGCGACGAGGACGACGGTGACGCCGACGACGAGGCCGACGAACTGCGGCCGGTGCGTGGGCAGCGTGCCGCCGGACTCCGGGGCGTGCCCCTGCCGCGCCAGCGACCCCGCCAGCGCCAGCACGAAGATCATCGGCAGGAAGCGCCCGAGCGCCATGCACAGGCCGAGCGCGGTGTCGTAGAAGACGGTGTTGACGGTCAGCCCGGCGAACGCCGACCCGTTGTTGTTGGACGCCGAGGTGAACGCGTACAGCACCTCCGACAGCCCGTGCGGCCCGCGGTTCAGCATCCCTTCCCGGCCGCTGCCGGTCGCCATCGCGACGCCCGTGCCCGCCAGCACCAGGATCGGGGTGATCAGGAAGTACATCGAGGCGAGCTTGATCTCGCGGGCGCCGATCTTCTTGCCCAGGTACTCGGGCGTGCGGCCCACCATGAGACCCGCGACGAACACCGTGATGACGGCGAGGACCAGCATCCCGTACAGGCCCGAGCCGGTCCCGCCGGGCGCGACCTCGCCGAGCATCATGTTGACCAGCGTCATCATGCCGCCGAGGCTTGTGTAGGAGTCGTGGAAGGAGTCCACGGCGCCCGTCGAGGTCAGCGTCGTCGCCGCGGCGAACGTCCCGGAGTTCGACACCCCGAACCGGGTCTCCACGCCCTCCGTGGCGCCGCCGACCGCGGTCGGCACCGTCCCGTGGTGCATGAGCTGGAACACCTGCACGAGCACGACGCTGATGACCGCGAGGGTCGCCATCACCGAGACGATCGCGTACCCCTGCCGGTTGCTCCCGACCATCCGGCCGAACGTCCGGCACAGCGCGAACGGGATGAGGAGGATCAGGAAGATCTCCAGCCAGTTCGTCCACGGCGCGGCGTTCTCGAACGGGTGCGCGGAGTTGGCGTTGTAGAAGCCGCCTCCGTTGGTTCCGAGCTCCTTGATGGCCTCCTGGCTCGCCACCGGCCCGCCGGTGATCGCCTGATGCCCTCCGGCGAGCGTGTTCACCACGTGGTGGTTCGCGTCGCCGAAGTTCTGCACCAGCCCGCCCGCGATCAGGATCAGGGCGCCGGCGAAGGCGATGGGCAGCAGGATCCGGACGCTGCCGCGCACCAGATCGACCCAGAAGTTGCCGAGCTGGTCGGTGCGCTTGCGGGCGAAGCCGCGCACGAGCGCGATGGCGACGGCCATGCCGACGGCGGCGGACACGAAGTTCTGCACCGCCAGCCCCGCCATCTGCACCAGGTGGCCCATCGTCGACTCGCCCGAGTACGACTGCCAGTTGGTGTTGGTGACGAAGCTGACCGCGGTGTTCCACGCCTGGTCCGCCTTGACCGGCGGGAAGCCGAGGCTCAGCAGCAGCCGGTCCTGCAGCCGCTGCAGCCCGTACAGGAACAGGATGCCGATCACCGAGAACGCCAGGACGCTGCGCGCGTAGACGGGCCAGGTCTGCTCGGCGTCCGGCTTCGCGCCGATCAGCCGGTAGATCACCCGCTCGGCGCGCGAGTGCCTCGTACCGCTGTAGACGCGGTACATATAGTCGCCCAGCGGCCGATAGACCACCGCAAGGGCGAGCACGAGGGACCCGATGAAAAGGATCCCCGCGACGGTCGTACTCATCTAGAAGCGCTCCGGGAACAAGAGTGCGGCGATAAGAAGGAGGGTGAGGAGGGCGGCGAGCACGAGCCCGACCGCGTTCTCGGCGGTCACAGCTTCTCCACGCCCCTCACCAGCGCGCCGAGCAGGACGAACACGCCCACGGTCAGCAGCACGAACACCACGTCGCTCATGGATGACTTCCTCGTCGAAGGTCGTGACGGCCGGGCGGCGGACGGCTCCAGGCGCCCCGGACGCGGCCCCCGTCACATCCCGGCTCCATTCCGGGACCTAATGGAGTAAAGCGCCTATTTGCGGTTATTCGGCTGGCCTTGACGGCGTCTTAGCGCCTTTGCCGCGAGTTTTAACGCACCCCTTACGCCGACCGGCCGGCCCGCCGCCGGCGAGGCCTGCGACC
The DNA here is from genome assembly GCF_040651755.1 of Actinomadura sp. NPDC048394. Classification (NCBI taxonomy): domain Bacteria; kingdom Bacillati; phylum Actinomycetota; class Actinomycetes; order Streptosporangiales; family Thermomonosporaceae; genus Actinomadura; species Actinomadura sp. NPDC048394. Next base: position 16,681 of record NZ_JBEZJL010000027.1, read on the forward strand.
AGGCCGCCGACCAGGCCGCCGGCCTGGTCAACGACCGTCTCCGCCGTCCTCAGCGCATTCGCCGCGGCATACGCTGGGATCATCATGAGGACGCCCAAGGACGGCGCGCTGAGCCGCCGCAGGCTGGTCGCCGGATGGGCCCTGGCACTCGCCGGACCGCCGCTGCTGACCGGGCTGCTGCTGCCCTGGCGCGGCGACCTCGGCCTCGCGTCCGAGCTGCTGGTGTTCCTGACCTTCACGGTCCTCGTCGCGCTCGCGGGCGGCCTCGGCCCGGCGCTGTTCGCCGCGATCGCCGGGAACCTCCTGACGAACTGGTTCTTCACGCCGCCCTACTACACGCTCACCATCGCCGATTTCGAGCACGTCCTGGCGCTCGTGCTGTCGGTGGTGGTCGCGGCCGCGGTGTCGCTGGTCGTCGACCTCGCCGAGCGGCGGCGCCGCTGGGCCGTCCAGGCCGGGAGCGAGTCGGTGACGCTGAGCCGGCTGTCCACCACCGTGCTGCGCGGCGAGGACACCCTGCCCGACCTGCTGCGCCAGGCGCGGGAGACGTTCGCGCTGACGTCGGTGACCATGCTGGAGCGGACCCGGCACGGCTGGGACGTCCTCGGGTCGTCCGGCGACGGGTACTGCACCGACCCGCACCAGGCGGACATGCGGGTGGCGGTGACCGGCGACCTGCTGCTGGCCCTGCGCGGCCGGGTGCTGCCCGAGGCCGACCGGCGGGTGCTGTCGGCGTTCGCGCACCAGGCGGCGGCCGCCGTGGACCGGCAGCGGCTGCAGGCCGAGGCGACCCGGGCCCGCGAGCTCGCCGAGATCGACAAGGTCCGGACGGCGCTGCTCGCCGCCGTCTCCCACGACCTGCGCACCCCGCTCGCGTCGGTGAAGGCGAGCGTCAGCAGCCTGCGCCAGGACGACGTCGAATGGGCCCCGGAGGACCGGGCGGAGCTGCTCGCCGCGATCGAGGAGTCCGCCGACCGGCTGAACCGGCTGATCGCCAACCTGCTCGACATGACCCGGCTGGAGACCGGCGCGGTCGCGCCGCTCACGCGCCCGACGACGCTGGACGAGATCGTGCCGTTCGCGCTCGCCGCGGTGCCGGAGGCGCGGATCGAGGTGGACGTCCCCGAGACCCTGCCGCCCGTGCTCGTCGACCCCGGACTGCTGGAACGCGCGCTCGCGAACGTGGTGGAGAACGCCGTCCGGTACGGGGCCGGGCCCGTCCAGGTCGTCGCGAGCGAGCTGCGCTTCGGCGTCGGAGAGGGGCGGATCGAGATCCATGTGGTGGACGACGGGCCCGGCGTGCCCGATCACGACAAGGACCGCGTGTTCGGGTCCTTCCAGCGGCTCGGCGACGCGCCGAAGGGCGCCGGCGTGGGGCTGGGCCTGGCGGTCGCCCGCGGCTTCACCGAGGCGATGGGCGGGACGCTCACCGCGCGCGACACCCCGGGCGGGGGGCTGACCATGGTGTTCGCGTTGCCGATCGCGCCGGACGCGCCGGCGGCGGAGGAGGAGGGCCGATGACCCTGGTGCTCGTGGTGGAGGACGAGCCGCAGATGGTCCGCACGCTGCGGATCAACCTGAAGGTCCGCGGCTACGAGGTGCAGGCCGCGCCGGACGGCCGGACCGCGCTCGACCTCGCCGCCCGGCGCCCCCCGGACGTGGTGATCCTCGACCTCGGCCTGCCCGACATGGACGGCACCGAGGTGATCCGGGGCCTGCGCGGCTGGCTCGGCGTCCCGATCATCGTGCTGTCGGCCCGGCACGGGTCGCCGGACAAGGTCGCCGCGCTCGACGCGGGCGCCGACGACTACGTGACCAAGCCGTTCGGGATGGACGAGTTCCTGGCGCGGCTCAGGGCGGCGATCCGGCGGTCCGCGCCGGTGGAGGGCGGCAGCGCCGTGGTCGCCACCGACGCGTTCACCATCGACCTCGCGGCGAAGCGCGTCACCCGGGAGGGCGCCGACGTCCGGCTGACGCCCACCGAATGGCATCTGCTGGAGCTGCTGGTGCGCAACCCGGGGCGGCTCGTGAGCCAGCGGCAGCTGCTGCGCGAGGTCTGGGGCCCGGCGTACGAGACGGAGACGCACTACCTGCGCGTCTACTTCGCCCAGCTGCGCCGCAAGCTGGAGCGCGACCCGTCCCGGCCGCGCCACCTGATCACCGAACCGGGGATGGGCTACCGCTTCGAACCCTGACCCGGCCCTGCTCGCCCACCTTGCTCGCCCACCCTGCTCGCCGATCCTGCTTCCCGGCCGCGCTTCACGCCCTGGTCACCGGCGATGGCCGGGCGGGGATCCGCGGCCGGCGCGGGGCGTTAAGGACGCGTCAAGATCGGCGGTGTCGCCGTCAAGAGCGCGTTAAGGAAACTGTCGACGCGGGTAGGCGGGGCGGTCGGATGGAAATGTGCGCAATGTCCTCACCCCCAAGCGCCTGCTGGTCGGCCGCCCGCTGCGGAGCGAGCAGATGGGCGAGACGCTGCTGCCCAAGAAGCTGGCGTTGCCGGTGTTCTGCAGCGACCCGCTGTCGTCCAACGCGTACGCCACCGAGGAGATCCTGCTCGGCCTGAGCCTGGGCGGGCTCGCGCTGTTCCACGTCGCCCCGTGGATCGCCCTCGCGGTCATCGTCCTGCTGACCGTGGTGGTGCTGTCGTACCGGCAGACCTGCCACGCCTACCCCAACGGCGGCGGCGCGTACGCGGTGAGCCGCGAGAACCTGGGCGTGAACGCGTCGCTGACCGCCGCGAGCGCGCTGCTGGTCGACTACGTGCTGACCGTCGCGGTGTCGGTCGCGGCGGGCGTCGCCAACATCGTCTCGGCCTTCCCGGCGCTGGCCCCCTACTCGGTGGCGCTCTGCCTGGGGCTGGTCGCCCTGCTCGCCCTCATGAACCTGCGCGGGGTCAAGGAGTCGGGGTCGGTGTTCGCCGTCCCCACCTACGGGTTCATCGCCGTCATCGGTGTCGTGATCGTCTGGGGGCTGGTCCGGGCGCTGCTCGGCGACACCCCGCAGGCCGAATCGGCGCACTTCGGCATCGCGTCGCACCACCAGACCACCGGGCTGCTGGCCGTCGCGCTGATCCTGCGCGCCTTCTCCCAGGGGTGCACGGCGCTGACCGGCGTCGAGGCCGTCAGCAACGGGGTGCCCAACTTCAGGAAGCCGAAGAGCCGGAACGCCGCCGACACCCTGGCGATCATGGGCGGGGTCACCATCGCGATCTTCGCGGGGATCACCTGGCTGGCGCTGGCCGCGCACGTGCGGATCGCCGACAGCGTCTCCGCCCTCACCGGCGCCCCGCCCGGCTACGAGCAGAAGACGGTGATCACCCAGGTCGCCGCCGCCGTGTCCGGCTCGGGATCGTGGCTGTTCTACCTCGTCGCCGGATTCACCGCCGCGATCCTGGTCCTGGCGGCGAACACCGCCTACAACGGCTTCCCGATCCTCGCCTCGATCCTCGGCGAGGACGGCTTCCTGCCCAAGCAGTTCTCCCGGCGCGGCGACCGCCTCGTCTTCAGCAACGGCGTCGTCATCCTCGCCGTCCTCGCCGGCGGCCTCATCTGGATCTTCAACGCGAGCACCACCCGGCTCATCCAGCTCTACATCATCGGGGTCTTCGTCTCCTTCACCCTCAGCCAGGCCGGCATGGTCAAGCACTGGACGACCGCCCTGCGCACCACGCCGCCGGGCACCCCGCCCGCCCGGCACGCGCTGCACCGCGCCCGCGCGATCAACGCCGCCGGCACCGTGCTGACCGCGCTCGTCCTCGTCGTCGTGCTGATCACCAAGTTCACGCACGGCGCGTGGATCGTGGTCATCGCGATGCCGCTGGTGTTCCTCATGATGAAGGGCATCCACCGCCACTACGCCCGGGTCGCCGTCGAGCTCTCCCCCGGCGACGGCTCCCTCGCGCTGCCGAGCCGGATCCACGCCGTCGTCCTGGTCTCCAAGCTGCACGCCCCGACCCTGCAGGCGCTCGCGTTCGCCCGCGCGACGCGTCCGTTCGACCTGACCGCGGTGACCGTGTCGACGTCCGCCACCGACACCACCGCGCTCGAGGAGGAATGGGCGCGGCGCGACATCCCCGTCCCGCTCAAGGTCCTGGACTCCCCGTACCGCGACATCACCGGCCCCGTACTGGACTACGTCGGCCGGATCCGCCGCAAGAGCCCCCGCGACGTCGTCTGCGTGTTCATCCCGGAGTACGTCGTCGGCCACTGGTGGGAGCACCTGCTGCACAACCAGAGCGCGCTGCGGCTGAAGGCGCGGCTGCTGTTCCGGTCCGGGGTCATGGTCACCAGCGTCCCGTGGCAGCTCGGCTCCGCCGAGGCCGCGTTCGCCCGCCGCACCGACGAGGCGGCGCTGACCTCCCGCCACCAGGCCGCGAGTACGACCACCGCGAACCGCCCCCGGATGCCGGCCGGCTGATCAGCTCTGCGTGGCGATGAGGCGTCGCAGTGCGGCCTGGGCGGGCGGCCCCCAGGTGGCCTTGCCTCCGGGCCTGCCGTGGACGCCGGCGTCCCCGATGAGGATGCAGGCGAGCGCGCGGCCCACCGCCCATCCGCGGGCGCGGCGCAGCGTCGCGGCGTCCGGCGCCGGCCGGTAGGCGGCGAGGAAGCGGTCGGCGGCGCCGTCCGGCAGCAGGGTCCAGGCGGCGGCGAGGTCGATGGACGGGTCGCCCGCGAAGAGGTCGCCGAAGTCGACGACGCCGCAGACGGTGCCGTCCTCGGTGAGGACGTTCGCCGGATGCAGGTCGCCGTGGAGCCAGAGCGCCGGGCCGTCCCACTCGGGTGCGGCGACGGCGTCGTCCCAGACCGCGCGGACGGCGTCCGGGTCGGGGACGAGACCCAGCTCGGTGACGGTGGCGAGCTGCTCGGCGAAGCCCTCGGAGTAGCCGGCCAGCGGCCCCCCGCGGCCCCGACCGGCGGGCGCCCGCTCGGGGGCGGGCCGGTGAAGCGCCGTCAGGAAGCCGGCCAGGGCGGTGGCCGCGTCCTCCCCGCGCGTGACGGGCGCGCGGTCGGCGGGCGTGCCCGGCACCCACGTGGTGACGATCCACGGCCGCGGGAACCGCGCGGACGGTTCCCCGAGACGTTGCGGAACGGGGACCGGCAGCGGAAAACGCGGGGTGAGCGCGGGCAGCCAGGTGTGCTCCTTGCGCACGAGCTCGTCCGCTGACCGCGTCGCCCAGGGCAGCCGGACGGCGAGGTCGTCGCCGAGCCGCCACAGCTGGTTGTCCCAGCCGCGCGCGCCGAGCCTCACCGGGTGCTCGGCCAGGTCGGGGTGCTGGTCGCGCAGCAGGTCCCGCACCAGCTCCGCCGTGATCTCGATCTCCCCGTGCGCCATGCGGAGCCACCCTAACCGGCCGCGCACCCGCCGGCTTCTCAGAGGGCGACGAAGGTGAGGCCGCGCTGCTTGAGGGCGGGGATGACGGTGCGGAGCGCCGCGACGGTCTGGGAGCGGTCGCCGCCGCCGTCGTGGCACAGCAGGATGTCGCCCGGCTTGGCCTTCTCGAGGTTCTCGGTGATGTGCGGGACGCCGGGGCGGGCCCAGTCGCGGGGGTCGACGCCCCAGTCGACGCAGATCATGCCGAGCGCGGTGGCGGTCTCGATGACCTGCGGCGACCAGTTCCCGCCCGGGGAGCGGAAGAACCGCGGGGCGGCCGAGGCGGCCTGCGCGATGCGGTCGTGCGCCTCGGCGATCTCCTGCTGGATGCGCGCCGCGGGCAGCCTCGGCAGGTTGATCGGATGGGTGAGGGTGTGGTCGGCGATCTGGTGCCCCGACGCGACGATCCGCTGGACGAGCCGGGCGTTGTCCGGTACCTGCTCGCCGATCATGTTGAAGGTCGCGTGCACGTCGAACTCGGCGAGCACGTCCAGGACCTTGGGCGTCCAGTACGGGTGCGGCCCGTCGTCGATGGTCAGCGCGACCGCGTTCGGCGGCGCCGCCGGAGCCAGGTCGTGCAGGGAGTGGATCGGGCTGGTGGCGGCCCGCATGGACCGGGCCGGCGCGAACCCGGGATCGGGCGGCGGCGCCGGAGCCCGGCGGGCCGCGGCCGCGTGCGCCGAGCGGTGCCGCTCCGGGCGCCACAGCTCCGGAGTCACGCCGGCGGCCACGCCCGCGGCTCCGGCGACGATCATGGTCAGCACCTGGCGGCGATCCATTCCAAGGGTCCTTTTGTCGTAGAAGGCGTCGGGTGGTGAGACGACCCGGCGATCCGGCGGGTTGGCGCCCGCCCCTGCTGGATTTCCCTTGGAATCGCGTCTGAACATCATCGGGCCCGTTCGTGCGGGCCTTCGTCGCCGCGGCCGCGGGCACGGCCGTCCGCTCTGGCCGGGAATGTCCGGGTCAGTTCGTGCGCCGCCTGATCGCCGCCTCCAGGTTGTCGAGCTCGGTGCCGCGGTGGGCGCGGTACTCCCGCGTCCAGGCCTCGTCGTGGAGGGGGTCGATCGTCATGACCAGGTTCGTGCGGTCACCCGCGGCCTCGATGTCGATGACGGTCAGATGCTCGTACGGGCCGGTGCCGGGCACGAAGTCGACCCGCGACAGGTAGGCGAGCCGCGTCGGCGCCGCGACCTCGGTGAACGTCTTGAGCAGCTCGGCCGTCAGCGGATTGCCGGTGTCGCGCATGAACGCGACCTGTTCCGGCGCGGTCGCGGTCATCGTGTAGCGCAGCCGGCCGCCCGGCTTCAGCTCGATCTCGCTGACGCGGGTCGCGAAGCCGTCGGGGGCCCACCACTCCTCCAGCCCGGTGGCGGTGGTCAGCAGCTCCCAGACGAGTCCGGCCGGAGCGTCGTACACGCGCTCGAGCCGTGCGGCGTCCGGGCTGGACGTGGGTTCGGTCATCGGTCTCTCCTCGGTCGAAGGGCGGGAATCCGGGTGATGGCGGACGCCGGGGCGGGACACCGGCGTCCGCGGGCCGTGCTCAGTCCCAGCGGCTGATCTCGCCGGCGGGGAAGGGCGTGAACGCGTCGCTCTCGGCGCCGGTCTTGAGGCTGGTGAGGTAGGCGCCCCAGTTCGTGCTGCACCCGCTCATGAACTCGCCGGCCTGCTCCCAGCCGGCGTGCGCGAACAGGAGGGTCGTCCGGTCGCGGCCGCCGGGCCGCAGCGTGAAGGTGATCCGGGTGCCGAGCCAGGTGTCGGGCCCGTCGGTGACCCGCCAGACCACGCTGTCCGGGGCGTCGGCCAGGACCTCCATGACGGCGGCGGGCCGCTCGGCGTCGCGGAAGAAGACGCTGAAGCTGGAGCCGACGGCGTGCTCGCCGGCGAGCGGACGCCCCGTCCACCAGCGGGCGATGCCGTCGGTGCTGGCGACGAGGTCGTGCACCCGCTGCGGCGCGGCGTCGATGCTGATGCGGTGCAGGATGTCGGGCATGTGCGGCTCCTTCGGTCGGGCGGCGCCGGGGGCGCCGGCCAGGTCGCTGTGGTGCGGTCCTGTCGGGCGGACCTACAGCGGTGACGAACGGCCGGCCGCGGGACGGACACCGCGCCGGAAAAAAAATCGGGCGCGGATCGACGTCCGTCCGCGGCGGTGCCGTTCGTCTGATACTTGACGCGGCGTCGACCCGTGCCAGGAGGCCCCATGCAGTACGCGTTGTTGATCTACTCCCCGCCGGAGGACACCGACCGGGCGGCGCGCCCCGTCCCGGAGACGCTCGGCGCCCTGCTCGACGGCCCGGACGTCACCGGCTGGGCACGGCTGCACGCCGGCGGGTCGGCGACGACGCTGCGCGGCGCGGAGGGACGGACGCTGCTGACCGACGGACCGTTCATCGACAGCAAGGAGTACCTCGCCGGCCTGATCCTCATCGAGGCCGACGACCTCGACGGAGCGCTCGCCGGCGCCGGCGAGCTGCTGCGGGAGACCAGACCCGGCACCGCCATCGAGGTGCGGCCCGTGATCGAGGGACGCTTCCGTGGCGCTTGACGCCGTCTTCCGCGACCACTGGGGGCGCGTCCTCGCCACCCTCGTCCGCGTCCTCGGCGACATCGAACTCGCCGAGGACGCGGCCGCCGAAGCGTTCGCCATCGCCGCCGAACGCTGGCCGCGCGACGGGGAGCCGGCGAACCCGACCGGGTGGCTCGTCACGACCGCGCGCAACCGCGCCATCGACCAGCTGCGCCGCCGGCGGCTGCTCGCCGAGAAGACCGAACTGCTCGCCCGCGACCTCGGAACGGGGCCGCGGCCCCCGGAGGCGCTCGCGGACGACGGCGCCGCCATCCCGGACGAACGGCTCGAGCTGATCTTCGCCTGCTGCCACCCGGCGCTCGCCGCCGAGGCGCAGGTCGCGCTCACCCTGCGCGCCCTCTGCGGGCTGTCCACCGACGAGATCGCGCTGGCGTTCCTCGTCCCGCCCGAGACGATGAGCAAGCGGCTGACCAGGGCCAAGCACAAGATCCGCGACGCGGGCATCCCGTTCGCCGTGCCGCCCGGCGACCGGCTGCCGGACCGGCTGGCGGCCGTCCTCTCCGTCGTCTACCTGAGCTTCAACCAGGGGTGGGGCGGCGGGGGCGTCGACCTCGCCGCGGAGGCGATCCACCTCGGCCGGGCGCTCGCCGGCCTCATGCCGGACGAACCCGAGGTGCTCGCGCTGCTGGCGCTGATGCTGCTGCACGACGCGCGCAGGGCGGCCCGCCTGCGCGACGGGCGGCTCGTCACCCTCGACGATCAGGACCGCGCGCTGTGGGACGCGCGGCAGATCGACGAAGGAAGAGCGCTGCTGCGGCAGGCCATGGCGCGGGGCCGCACCGGGCCGTACCTGCTCCAGGCGGCCATCGCCGACCTGTACCTGCACGAGCCTCGCGACTGGCGGCAGATAGCCGCGCTTTACGGGACGCTCGCCCGGCTGACCCGCTCCCCGATCGTCGAGATGAACCGGGCCGTCGCCGTGGCCGAGATCGACGGACCCGAAGCCGGCCTGGCCGTCCTCGACCGCCTCGACCTCGGCCACTACCGGTACTTCCACTCCACCCGCGCCGAACTCCTGCGCCGCGCGGGCCGCGCCGGCGAGGCCCACCGCGCCTTCCGCCGGGCGCTCGACCTCGCCCAGACGGAGCCGGAACGGCGCTTCCTCGCCGACCGGCTCGCCGAAACCGCGCCCCACGCCCCGTAGCACCGCACCCGGTCCCAGGGCCGGTGCGGTTCGGCGTCAGGTCCCCGCCTTCCGGCCGGACGTCCATGTGCCGGGGTCGCTGAGCTCGATGATGGTGCCGACGTTGTCGGTGACGAAGGCGATGCGCTGCCCGGTCGCCGGTATCCGCATGGGGCCGCCGATCAGCGGCACGTCGAGTTCGAGCAGCCGAGACACCGCCGCGTCGAGATCGGCCACGGCCAGGCAGAAGTGGTGCAGGCGCGAGGTGTGCATGCTGGTGAGGATGTCGTCGGCCGGCGCCGCGCCCCGGTCCGACGCGCCCGCGAGGAGCTCGATCTTGACGTCGCCCGCGGTGAGGAAGACGAACGTCGTGCCGTGGGCCTCGAACCGCCGCTCGACGGCGAACCCGAAGGTGCGCGAGTACCACGCGATCGTGGCGTCGAGGTCGTCCCGGGTCACGGTGATGCCCACGTGGTCGTGGGAGAACGCGAAGGTCATGCCATCGAGGATCATCGGCCGCCGGGCCGCTCGCCAGGGAGGGGGGTTCGGTGGGAAAACCGCTGCCACCTTCGGGGCGGCGCCGGGTGCGACAATCGGTCCCATGACCGCTGACGTCGCGAGACTCGGCCCGATGCTGCGCACGTGGCGCGGCCGCGTCTCGCCGGGCGCGGCGGGACTGCCCGGCGGCCGCAGGCGCCGGGTCGCCGGACTGCGCCGGGAGGACCTCGCCGAGCTCGCGGGGATCTCGGTCGACTACGTGGTCCGCCTGGAGCAGGGACGCCACGCGTCCCCGTCGGCGCAGGTGACCGCCGCGCTCGCCCGCGCGCTGCAGCTCACCGGCGCCGAGCGGGACCATCTCTACCGGCTGGCCGGGCTCGCCCCTCCGGCGGACGGGGAGATCTCCGATCACGTCCCGCCCGGCCTGAACCGCATGCTGGACCGGCTCGGCGACGCCGCGGCCGCCGTGTTCGCCGCGGACTGGCAGCTCATCTGGTGGAACCGCGGCTGGGCGGCGCTGCTGGGCGACCCGTCCGCGACGCCGCCGGCGCTGCGCAACTTCGCCCGGGACACCTTCCCGGCCCCCGGCGCCGGCCCCCGCCTGTCGCACTGGCCGGTGACCTCGCTCGCCCGTCCGGACGTCGAGGCATCCGTCGTGTCCGACCTGCGCCGCGCCACCGGGCGGTTCCCGGACAGCGACCGCCTGGCCGAACTGATCCGGGACCTCACCGCGGGCAGCCCGCGCTTCGCCGAGCTGTGGGCCTCCGGCGCGGTCGGCCCGCACCGGGAGGACCACAAGATCGTCGAGCACCCCGGGACGGGCCCGATCGCGGTGGACTGCGACGTCCTGACCGACGGCGACGCCGAACGCAAGATCGTCGTTCTCACCGCGGCCCCCGGCACCGAGGACGAGACCAGATTCCGCCGGGCGATGGACTCGGGCGTCGCCGGACTTCGCACCGACGCCCGGCGATAAAGGCAATCCCGGGATGGCGTTGAACGCCATCCCGGGATTTCGCCGCGTCGTGTTACGCGGGGTCGTAGGAGGATTCCAGGTCCTGTCGGATTTCGGCTGTGGCGGCGGGTTCGCCGCGGGTGTTCGAGGCGCGCAATGCGATGGCTCCGGCCGCCACGAGGCAGAGGGCGCTGACGAGCAGGGCCCGCTGGAATCCGGCGGTGAGCGCTTCGGGGGGCGGGGTGTGGGCGGCCAGCAGATGGCCGGTGCGGCTGGTCGCGATCCCGCTGAACACCGCCAGGCCGAGCGCCGACCCGAGCTGGAAGGATGCGGTGATCAGGGCCGCGGCCAGTCCGGCCTGGTCCTCCGGCACGCCCGCGTTCGCGGCCGTCTGCACTCCGGCGTACAGCAGCCCCAGCCCGGCCCCCATGACCACGAGCGGGACGAGCAGGTCGCCGAGGTACGTGCCGTCCACCGGGATGCGCGACAGCCAGAAGACGCCGCCGGCGGCGAGCAGCGCACCGGAGACGATGACCGGACGGGTACCGGTCCGGACGAACATCTTCGTCGCCGCGGTCGAGCCGGCCCCGATGCCGACGCTCACCGGCACGTACGAGAGCCCGGACTGCAGCTGGGAGTAGCCCAGGACGTTCTGCATGTACAGCGTGACGAAGAAGAACATCGAGGAGAACCCGGCCCAGGCGATCACCTGGGTGGCGTCGGCCGCGGCCAGGCCCCTGATCCGGAAGATCGACAACGGCACCAGCGGATGGGCGCGCCGCTGCTCGTTGACCGCGAACGCGGCCATCAGCATCGCCGAGGCGGCCAGCCCGCCGATGGTGCGGGCCGCGGCCCAGCCCTCGTCCGGCGCCTTCACCAACGTGAAGATCAGCAGCAGCATGCCGGCGGTGGCCAGCACCGCGCCGACCGCGTCGAAACCGCCCGGCACGGACCGGCCGCGGTCGGCCTTGAGGATCCGGAACGTCCCGAACAGCACCAGCGCGCACATCGGCAGGTTCACGAAGAACACCCACCGCCAGCCGAAGTCTTCGGTGAGCACGCCGCCGAACAGCAGCCCGGCCGCCGAGGCCATGCCGCTGATCCCGGCCCACACGCCCAGCGCCTTGTGCCGGTCGGCGTCCCGGAAGGTGGTGGTCAGGATGGACAGCGCGGCCGGGGACATCATCGCCGCCCCGAAGCCCTGGGCGAGCCGGCCGCCGACCAGCAGCCCCTGGCCGCCGGCCAGCCCGCACGCCAGCGAGGAGGCCGCGAACAGCGCGGTCCCGGCGATCAGCAGCCGCCGCCGGCCCAGCAGGTCCCCGGCCCGGCCGCCCAGCAGCAGGAAACCGCCGTAGGTGACCAGGTAGCCGCTGACCACCCACTGCAGGTTCTGCACCGAGAACCCCAGATCCGTCCGGATGGTCGGCAGCGCGACGTTCACGATCGCGCCGTCCATGACGTCCAGGAACGTCACCGCGCACAGCAGGGCCAGCGTGAGCTTGCCGCGCCCGGTCGCCAGGAACGACCCGTACGGCGGCGCCGCCGCCGTCATGGCGCCGCTCACGACCCGGCGGCTTCCATCACGGGGCCGACCTCGACGCCGCCGCCGGCCCGCATCACCGGGCAGTCCTTCGCCAGCGCCAGCGCGGAGTCCATGTCCTCGGCGGACACCACCGAGTAGGCGACCATCCGGGAGCCGCCGCCGACCTCGCCGATCGAGGCGTGATCGGTCACCGCGTTGCCGACGTCCACCAGCGCCGAGCCCAGCCCGGCGAACCAGGCCTGCCACTCGGCCGCCGTCCCTGCGCCGGGCGCGTAGTCGGCGGGCACGCGGAAGGAGAAAACGTACTTGCCCATGATGTGGTCCTCTTCCGTCTCTGGGGCGCGCCCCGGGCCGGGACCGCCTCCAACCGGGTAGACGCCACCGCCCGCGCGAATCGGGCGGCGCGGCACCGCCCAATTCGCGGGACCGGCGGCGTCCATATCGGTGAGCGAGCCGAACGCGCCCCGCGGAAAGAAGAAAGGCGAGGATGCATGCCGATGGAGATGGACACGACGGACCTGATCGCCCGGGCCCGGTCCGGCGACCAGGACGCGTTCCGCGACCTGGTCCAGGGCCACTCCCGCGAATTGCAGGTGCACTGCTACCGCATCCTGGGATCGCTGCAGGACGCCGAGGACGCGCTCCAGGAGACCCTCGTGTCCGCCTGGCGTAACCTCGGCGGGTTCGGCCGGCGGTCGTCGCTGCGGACGTGGCTCTACCAGATCGCGACCAACCGGTGCCTGAGCATGTTGCGCGCCGACGGCCGGCGCCCCCGCACCGTCTCCTCGCCGCCCGAGGACGCCCTGCCCGCACCCACCGGCGCCGGTGACGCCCCGCCCTGGCTGGAGCCCTACCCCGACGTCCTGCTCGACCACCTCGTCGACCAGCGCCCCGGACCGGAGGCCCGCTACGAGACGACCGAGGCCATCTCCCTCGCCTTCATCACCGCGCTGCAACTGCTGCCCCCGCGCCAGCGCGCCGCGCTCGTCCTCCGCGACGTCCTGGGCTACCGCGCCGCCGAGGTCGCGCAGATGCTCGACACCACCCAGGAGGCCGTGAACAGCGCCCTCAAACGCGCCCGCGCCACCGTCGACGTCCGCCTCGCCGGCTCCGGCGAGGCGGCCCGGCACCTCGACACCGCCGCCGAACAGCGGCTCGTCGCCCGGCTCACCGACGCCCTGGAGCGCGCCGACCTGGACGCCCTGATCGGGCTGCTCGTCGCGGACGTGAGGCTCTCCATGCCCCCGGCCATGCTGGAATACCGCGGCATCGAATCGGCCCAGCGCGTCTTCGCCGCCGTCAGTTTCCGCCCCGGCCGCACCTACCGCGTGATCCCCACCCGCGCGAACGGCCAGCCCGCCGTAGGCCTGTACCTGGCGGACCCCCACTCCGGCGTCTACCGCGCCTACGTCCTCCTGGTCATCGGCGCCGCCGGCGACCGCATCACCGCCATCACCTGCTTCAACGCCAGCGTCATGACCCGCTTCGGCCTCCCCCGGACCCTCCCCGAACCAGACAGCCCCTGTTGACGCGAGGCCGCCCACGCCTGGCCGAGGACGCCGTTCAGTCGCCGATGGCGGGGCTGCGGCGTTCGATGAGGACGACGTCGCGCCAGCGGCCGTGGTGGCGGCCGATCCTTTCGCGCGTGCCGACGACGCGGAAGCCCGCTCCGGCGTGCAGGCGGAGGCTCGCGGTGTTCTCGGGGAAGACGCCGGACTGGACGGTCCAGATGCCGGCCGCCTCAGCAGAGCCGATGAAGGCGCGCAGTAGAGCCGAGGCCAGGCCGCGGCCCTGATGATCAGGGTGGACGTAGACGCTGTGCTCCACGACGCCGGCGTACACGCACCGGTCGGAGACGGCGGTGGCGGCAATCCACCCGAGCACTTTCCCGGTCGCGGCGTCGGCCGCGACGTACCGATGGCCGGGCGACTTCGCGCGGTCGAACTCGTCCCAGGTCGGGGCGCTGGTCTCGAAGCTGGCATCGCCGGTGTCGAGTCCGGCCTGGTAGATCGCCAGGACTTCGGCGGCGTCGCCGGCGCGCATCGGGCGGATGAGCGTGCCGGGCGGGGACGCGGGCTTGGCGGCCTGCACGATGGCGGCGTGCAGGCCGTCGCCGGTGTCGGCGGTGGGAGTGATGGTCACGGCGGTGAACCCGGCGGCCAGCAGGTTGCGGCGGTACTCCTCGGCGGTGAGCGTGGAGGCGGCGCAGCCGATGCGCCGCTCTGCGGCGGCGCGCTCGCCGGGGTCGAGGCCGGGGGCGGCGATGATGTCGCTCACGCCGAAGCGGCCGCCCGGGCGCAGGACGCGGAAGGCTTCGGCCAGGACGCGGGCCTTGTCGGCGGCGAGGTTGATGACGCAGTTGGAGATGACCACGTCCACGCTCGCGTCGGGGAGCGGGATATCGTCGATGTGGCCGTGCAGGAAGCGGGCGTTGGCGGCTCCGGCCTGGGCGGCGTTGGCGCGGGCGAGGGTGAGCATGTCGTCGCTGGCGTCCAGCCCGTAGGCGGTTCCGTCCGGGCCGACGCCACGGGCCGACAGCAGCACGTCCAAGCCGCCGCCCGATCCGAGGTCGAGCACGGTCTCACCGGGATGCAGCTCGGCGACGGCGAGGGGGTTGCCGCATCCCAGGCTCGCGCGCAGGGCGGCCTCGGGCACCTCGCCCGCGTCCTCGTAGGCGGCGGCGCCGAAGCAGGAGTCACCGTCGTCGTTCGGGGTGTCACCGTCGTCGTTCGGGATGTCGCCGGCGAGGACCGCTCGGGCGCGGGCGGAGTAGCGGGCCACGATCTCGTCGGTGGCGGGCGTGCCGGTGGTGCGGGCGTCGGACATCAGTCGCCTCCTTCGGGAGGACAGGTCGGCGCGGCCGGCGCGGGACGTCCCATGACCAGATCGGCGGCGGTGGGGAAGCACTCGACGCAGGCGGTGTTGATCCGGTAGAAGCGGGACGTGCCGTGCTGGTCGGCCAGCACGAACCGGACCTCGGCCAGCACCTTGAGGTGCGCGGACACCGTCGACTGCCCGACGTGGACGGCGTCGACGATCTCTCCGACGTTCATCGGCCGTCCCTGCCGGGCGAGCAGCGACACGATCTGGACGCGCGTCGGGTCGGCCAGTGCCTTGAACCAGGACGCGTACTCCGTGGCGGTCGGCCGGTCGAGCGGCCCTTTCCCGTAATTCATCGTCCATCGACGATAGACGATGAATAGCCCACGGGGAAGACCCGAGACCGATGCGCAAGGCGCGGTCAGGTGCCGGCGGGCAGGAGTTCGGCGAGCAGGGCGCGGACGCGGGCGTCGATCTCGTCGCGGATGGGCCGTACGTTCTCGACCGGCTGGCCGGCGGGGTCGGGTAGCCGCCAGTCCAGGTAGCGCTTGCCGGGGAAGACGGGGCAGACGTCGCCGCAGCCCATCGTGATGACCACGTCGGCGGCCCGCACGGCTTCGCCGGTGAGCGGCTTGGGGAACTCTTTGGACAGGTCCAGGCCGCGTTCGGCCATCACCGCGCGGACCGCGGGGTTGATCTCGGCCGCGGGCGCCGATCCGGCCGAGCGGACGCGGACCCGTCCGCCGGCGTGGTGGTCGAGCAGGGCGGCGGCCATCTGCGAGCGTCCGGCGTTGTGGACGCACACGAACAGCACCTCGGGCACATCGGCGGTCATCGCGGACGTCCCGGTCAGGAGGCGGACGCCGCGGTGGCGCGCGGGCCCAGGGTCGCCGAGAGACGGTCCAGGACGCCGGGGTTGAGCCAGTAGTAGACCCACGTCCCGCGCCGCTCGGAGTCGATCAGCCCGGCCTGCTTGAGCACCTTCAGGTGATGGCTGATCGTCGGCGCCGTGAGGTCGAACGCGGCGGTCAGGTCGCACACGCACGCCTCGCCGCCCTCGTGGCAGGCGATCAACGACAGCAGCCGCAGCCGGACGGGATCGGCGAGCGCCTTGAACAGCGGCGCCAGCTCGGCCGCCTCCGTCTCGCCCAGCGGCTCGCGGACCAGCGGGGCGCAGCAGGCCTCGCCGCCGCCGGCAGGGTTCACGATCGACAACGACTGTTTAGACATGCCTCTAATTTGACATCCATCTATGCATGGAGGCAAACTCGGGCCACGGGCTGATTAGACAAGCATCTAAACAGCACCGGGCCCGGCCGGCGACCGGCCGGCACCGTCCATGGCCGAGGAGGAACCCCATGTCCCGCGTCCAGCTCGCTTTGCGCGTGCCCGATCTGGAGGGCTCGATCGCCTTCTACTCCAAGCTGTTCGGCACCGAGCCCGCCAAGCGCCGGCCCGGCTACGCCAACTTCGCCGTCGCCGAGCCGCCGCTCAAGCTCGTCCTGATCGAGGGCGAGGACGGCGAGCCGACCCGCATGGACCACCTCGGCGTGGAGGTCGAGGACTCGGGCCTCGTCACCGGCGCGGCCGAGCGCCTGGCCGGCGCCGGGCTCGCCACGCTGGAGGAGAACGACACGTCCTGCTGCTACGCCCTGCAGGACAAGGTCTGGGTCCACGGCCCCGGCGGCGAGCCCTGGGAGGTCTACACGGTCAAGGCCGACGCAGGCACCCTCGCCAAGGCCGAGGACTCCGCCTGCTGCGCCACCTCCGGGTCGGCCTGCTGCTGAACCTCCCGAATCGGGAACGGGTTCGGGCGGGTCATGGCCGGAATCGGTGCCGGGAAGGTGTCGTATGGAGGTCGGCGCCGTTCGTCTAGGGGGTGCAGGAGGCTCCCTACGACGCGAGGAGCGGATGATGAGCCCGACCATGAACACGATCGACCTGATCGTCACCGACCTGGAGGCCGCGATCGCCTTCTACGCGCGCCTGGACGTCCACTTCGACGTCGACCCGCAGTATCCCGACCACGCCGGCTGCGACCTGCCGGGCGGCATGCACCTGATGCTGGACACCGCCGGCTTCCGCGGCTCGACGACCCCGGGCTGGACCAAGCCGGAGGGCGGGCCGCGCAACTTCCTGGCTTTCGAGTTCCCCGCCCCGGCCGACGTCGACGCCAAGTACGCCGAGCTGACGAAGGCCGGGTACGAGGGGCTGCGGGAGCCGTGGGACGCGTTCTGGGGCATGCGCTACTCCAGCGTGCTCGACCCGGACGGCAACGGCGTCGACCTGTACGCCCGGCTCCCCGAGGAGACCGTGCCCTGCCGGGAGGAGACCTGATGAAGTACGTGCTGCTGTTCGTCGAGACCGAGCGGTTCGCCCGCGACCTGCGGTCGATGGACGAGGAGACCCGGCAGGCCGCCTACGACGAGGTCGGGCGGTGGTTCGCCGAGCACGCCGCGAAGATCACCCACCACGCGCACCTGCGGCCCGCGCACACCGCCACCACGCTGCGGCTGGACGGCGGCGAGCCGCTGGTCACCGACGGCCCGTTCGTCGAGGGCAAGGAGGTCGTGTCCGGCTACGCCGAGATCGAGGTGGCCGACCTGGACGAGGCGCTGGCCGTGGCCGGGTCGTGGCCGGCGTGCCCGGTCGTCGAGATCCGCCCGATCGACTGACCGTGGACGAGGTCCAGGACGAGCTGGCCCGCGTGGTGCGCGAGCACGCGGGCCGGCTCACCGCCTGCCTGGTCCGGGTCCTCGGCGACTTCGCCGCCGCCGAGGACGTCATGCAGGACGCGGTCGAGACGGCCCTGCGCCGCTGGCCCGCCGAAGGCGTCCCCGACCATCCCGACGCCTGGCTGCTGACCGTCGCGCGGCGCCGCGGCCTGGACGTGCTCCGCCGCCAGGCGGTCTACCGCGACAAGCTGGCCCGGCTCGCCTGGCCGGTGCCCGCCGAGCCCGACGACCGGCTCAAGCTGATCTTCACCTGCTGCCATCCGGCGCTGCCGCGGCAGGCGCAGGTCGCCCTCACGCTGCGCACGGTGTGCGGGCTCACCACCGCCCAGATCGCCGCCGCGTTCCTGGTCGGGGAGAGCACGGTCGCGCAGCGGATCACCCGCGCCAAGCGGAAGATCACCGACGCCCGGATCCCCTACCGCGTCCCGTCCGACGGCGAGCTGCCGGACCGGCTCGGCGAGGTCCTGACGGTCATCTACCTGCTGTTCAACGAGGGCTACCTGACCAGTGGCGGCGACCGGCCGCAGGCCCGCGACCTGGCCGACGACGCCGAGTGGCTCGCCGCGACCCTGGCCTGGCTGGTGCCGCGCGAACCGGAGGTGCTCGGGCTGCTCGCGCTCATCCGGCTGCACCAGGCCCGCGCCGCCGCCCGCTTCACGCCCGGCGGCTCCCTCGTGCTGCTCCGCGACCAGGACCGCGGCCGCTGGGACCGGCAGGCCATCGCCGAGGCCGTCCAGCTGATCGAACGCGCCGCGGCCATGCGCCGCCCCGGCCCGTACCAGCTCCAAGCCGCCATCGTCGCCTGCCACGCGGAGGCTCCGGGCTGGGACGACACCGACTGGCTCCAGATCGTCCTGCTCTACGACATGCTCCTGGCGCTCGCCCCGTCCCCCGTCCACCGCCTGCAGCGCGTCATCGCCCTGCATCACGCGCCGCCGCCGCGCGGAGGGGCGGCCGCCGCGCTGGCCGAACTCGACGCCCTCCCGCCCGACGACCGGCGGACCCTCGACGGCTATCCGCTGTACCACGCGACCCGGGCCGAGCTCCTGCGGGACCTGGGCCGGCCCGCGGACGCCGCCGACGCCGACCGCCGCGCCCTCGACCTCACCGCCAATCCCGCCCAGCAGGCGCTCCTGGAACAGCGCCTCGTCTGGACGTGAGGCCGGTCTTCTGGCCGCCGCCGCAGCGGCACTTACACTGTTACGTCGATTACTGAAGGTCGTGCAGGGAGGGGCGGGAGTCGATGAGCCTTCGCCAGTACGAGTACGCCTTGGCCGTCGCGGAGGAGGGATCCGTGACGGCGGCGGCGGAGGTGCTGCACGTCGCTCAGCCCTCGGTGTCCCAGCAGATCCGCGGCCTGGAGCGGGAACTCGGCGTGGAGCTCTTCGCCCGCACGCCGACCGGGCTGGTGCCCACCGTCGTCGGCCGCGCGTTCCTGCGGGAGGCGGAGATCGCGGTGCGCGCGTCGCGGCGCGCGAAGGCGACGGCGCGGGCCGGTGCCGGCGAGCTGACCGGCGAACTGGTGGTCGCGGCGCAGATGGGCTTCGGGACGCGGCAGCTGCCGGGCGCGCTGGGCGCGCTGCGCCGCCGCTTCCCGCGGCTGGAGGCCACCGTCTTCGAGGAGCCGAGCTCCGCCGAGCTGGACCGGCTGTGCCGCCGGGGCGTGCTGGACCTGGCGCTGATGGCGGCGTGCGACCAGTCCCCCGACCATGCCCACCGCCTCGGCGGCGAGGAGTTCGTCGTGGTCCTGGGCGCCGGGCACCGGCGGCTCGCCGCGGACCGGGTCGAGCTGCGCGACCTCGAGGGCGAGCCGTGGGTGCGGTTCGACCGCGACAGCGCGCTCGACGGGGTGCTGCTGAACGTGCTGCGCGACAACGGCCTGGCCCCGTCCACGGCCGCCCGCGTGTCGCAGACGGCGACGGCCGTGCGCTGGGCCGCCCACGGGCTGGGCGTGACGCTCGTCCCGGCCTCCGCGGTGCCCCACGGTTACGAGCACCTCGTCCGCCCGGTGTTCCCGGTGGTGTCCCAGCCCGTCATCGCCGTGCTCCGCGAGGGTGCGGGCCCGGCGGAGACGGCCCTGCTCGACCTCCTTCGCGAGGAGTCCTGGTCGGCGTCCGCTCCCTTCTCGCCGGTCTCCTGACGTCGGAGAAGGAAGCGGACGTCACCTTCGGCGTCACTGCGTCACTGGCGTCACTGGCGTCACCCCATGGGGAATTCGCCTCCGTCCACGATGAGATTCCTGCCGGTGAGCCAGCCCGCCCGGCCGGACGCGAGGAACAGCACCGCGTGGGCGATGTCATCGGGCAGGCCATCGCGTCCCAGCGGGGTCGTGTCGTCGGCGTTGACCTCCCCCGGCCCCGCGGCCAGGCGCGCCCACTCCTCCCGCGTCGCCTCGCCGCCGGGGGTGGCCGTCCTGCCGGGAGACACGGTGTTGACCCGGACCCCGGACGGGGCCAGTTCCATGGCCAGTCCGCGGCTGTAGTTCTCCAGCGCCGCCTTGGCCGCCGTGTAATGCAGGAACGGTCCCATCGGGGTGAGGACGGCGGCCGAGGAGACGTGCACGACCACCCCCGAACGCCGTTCCCGCATTCCCGGCGTCAAAAGCGAGTCCAGCCGCACCGATGCCAGGTAGTTCAGGTCCAGCGCTTCCTGCCACTCCTCGTCGGGAATGGCCGAGGCCCCCTCGAACGGTCGCGCGCCGCCCGCGTTGTGGACGAGGATGTCCACCCCGCCGAGCGTTTCCTGCGCGGCCGCGGCGAGCGCCTCCGCGCCGGCCCGTGTCCGCACGTCGGCCTGCACGAAGGCGGCGCCGTCCGGCACCGTTCCCGTCGCCGACCTGGCGGTCGTGAGGACTTCGGCTCCCGCGTCCAGCAGCCCGCGCACCACGGCCGCTCCGATTCCGCGAGAACCGCCCGTGACCAGAGCCCGCTTTCCCGCGAGCTCCCCCGTTCCCGGCCCGTTCGTCGTCATGCCATTGGCCCTTTCCGATCGCATATTCACCTGCCCGACGAAACAAGCACAGAACGCGAAATCATCGGAGAAATCGCGGCGAGCACCTCGTCGAGCGGTTTCACGGTACGACCGGAAAAGAACCGGAAGCAAAGACGAAATGTCAGCGGGGGCTATAGGGAACGCCTATGGCCTGGTGCGGGCCGCCCGGAGACCGGACGGCCCGCACCCTCTCATCCGCGGATCAGAACCTGCCGGCCTTGACGTCGGCGATCCTCACCCTGGAGTTGTGGTAGTAGGTCATGCTCGGCTTGATGCCCCGGACCTCGCTGAGCAACGCGACGGGCTGGCCCGTGCGGGCCTGCACGACCAGCGTCTCCCGGCCGTCGGACCAGCCGTCCACCAGCGTGAGCGTGGGCTGCCCCGCGGTGGTGGTCTTGGTGACCCGGACCTTCGGCATCGTCGCCATGATGCGGAGCACCCCGGCCCGGACCTGGGGGTTCTCCGGCGCCGCGAGGAGCGCGCCGACGGCGTTCGTCCAGATGTGGTTGTCGGTGATCTCCTTCCGCCGCTCGGGGGTCGGCGGCTTCGGCGGCGTGTACGCCTCGCCGCGCGCCTTGGCGGCGGCCTTGAGCTTCTCGGTCCTTGCCCGTTCCGCCGCCGAGGGGTCCGTGCCCGGCGCGATGTTGGCGACCTCCATCCGTGCGCGCGCGGTGCCGATGTCGCCCTTCACGGCGTAGAGGGCCACCGCCACACCGCGCTTGAACGTGTCGTCGCCCGCCTTCCTCACGATGGCCCGCCGCAGGGCGCTCTTGTCGTTGCCCCAGTAGTAGGTGCCGTCGTCGGTGTAGAGGCCGATGCCGTGGTCGCCCAGCCCGGCGCTGGTGGCCGACTGATTGCGGATCTCCAGCGTCGCGTCGCCCGGCGCCTTGGCCTGCAGGGGCGTGATGTCCGCGGCGAGTTCGGCCAGGATCGGGTTCGCCGTCGCCGCCACCTTCACGGGGGGCTTGCCGGGCGACGACGCGGACGTCACGGCCAGCACCCCGGCAGCGGCCGCGGCGACGAGCGCGGCGGCGCCGAAGCCCACCGTGCGGCGCCTGCTCCACCGGGCCCGCGAGCTGGATGGGGCCTCGGGCTCGGGCGCCTCGTCCACGGCCATCGCCGTCCGCAGCACGGCCCTCGCCTCCTCGAAAGCGCGCGGCCGCACCGGCTCGACGTCCTTCAGTTCCCTCAGCAGGTCCATCTCGTCGACCATCAGCGGGCCTCCTTAATCGTGTCGTGCTCGGTCAGGAGAGCGGCCATCCCCGGCGCGTCCCGCAACGCGGCGCGCGCCTCGTGCAGGTAGCGGCGCGCCGTTCCCGGCGGCACGCCGATCGCCCGCCCCGCGTCGGCGACGGTCAGGTCCTCCCAGGCGACCAGGGCCAAGATCTCCCGCTGCTGCGGGCGCAGCAGCGCCAGGGCCCGCAGCAGCACCGGCTCGGCGTCGACGCGGTCGTCCACGGCGGCCCACGGGTCCCACCCGGACGCCGCGTCGGGGACGTCCGCGCGGGGCTCCTCGGCCGGGCGGGACCGCCAGTGCCGCCGCAGCACGTTGTGCGCCACGCCGAACAGCCACGGGCGGGCGCCGGGGAACGAGCGGTCGTAGCCCGCGCGGGACGCCAGCGCCGCCACCCACACCTCGCCGAGCAGGTCCTCGGCCGCGTCCCGGCCGCCCCGTCGCGCGAGGTAGGCCCCCACGGCCGCCTCGTGGCGCCGGACCACCTCCACGAAGGCGTCCACGTCGCCGCCGAGCGACCGGGCGATCAACTCGGCGTCATCCGGATCAGATGTCATGACCCTCCTCGTGTCCGGTTCGCCTTGCACCCAGGAATTGCCGAACCAGTGGCTGAAGCGTTCGGCGCAGGTCAGCGCCCTGTTCTGAGCGAGGCGCCGGCTGAGAGGAGGGTCCGGGACCGGGGGTCAGAACCCGATGACGACCTTGCCGGTGGCGTGGCCTTCCTCCTGGTAGGCGACGGCCGCCGGGATGTCGGCGAAGGGGAAACTGCGATCGATGACCGGCGTGACCTTGCCGGCCTCGATGAGCTCGGTCAGCGCCATCAGGCTCCGCTTGTGCTCGGTGTAGGCGTACACGTCGGCCATGACCATACGCTGGGAGACCAGCGGCGACATCGCGACCGCCGCGAAGACGTGGGCGGCGGGCTGCAGCCACCGCCCCTGCGGGCCGCCGACGGCGACATAGGTCCCCTTGGCCGTGAGCGCCCGCCGGCACACGGCCGCCGAGCGGGCTCCGGCGACGTCCAGCAGCAGGTCATGGCGCCGGCCCTGGCGCGTGAAGTCCTGCGCCGTGTAGTCGATGACCTCGTCGGCGCCGAGCGAACGGACCAGGTCCATGTTCCGCGTGCCGCAGACGGCCGTCACCGTCGTCCCGGACGCCGCGGCGATCTGCACGGCGAACGTCCCGACTCCCCCGGACGCCCCGTTGACGAGGACCCGCTGTCCGGACCGCATCCGCCCCTGGCCGCAGAGGCCGTAGTGCGCGGTGACGCCCGCCAGGGGGACGGCCGCCGCCTGCTCGAACGTCAGGTTCTCCGGTTTCCGGGCCAGCCGGTCCTCCGGGACGCACACGTACTCGGCGAAGCCGCCCTGCGCGACGAGCGCGTACACCTCGTCGCCGGGCCGGAACCCCGTCACGCCCCCGCCGACCGCCTCGACGTGCCCGGCGATGTCCGCGCCCAGGATGCCGATCTTCGGCGCGCGCGGGCCGAGCGTGCCGGGCATCAGCCGCGCGACGTACGGCTCGCCTCTCATGTGGTGCCAGTCGTAGGGCTGAACGGACGTGGCGCGCACCCGGACGAGCACCTCCCGGTCGCCGGGCGCGGGCCGGTCGACGTCGGCGAACTCCAGGACATCGGGGGAACCGTACGAACGGACGACGAACGCCTTCATGGCAGGTCCTTCCGTGGACGAGTCGTTTCGTACGTTGTAAGTCGTACGTCGTAAGGTACGTCTTACGCCGTAAGACGGTCAAGGGGGCGGAGCGGTGTCAGTCCTGCGCGCGCAGCCGGTCGAGGCCGTCGAGGATCACGTCGAGCCCGAACTCGAACTCGAACTGGTCGTCGCACCAGCCCAGGGTGGAATCGGGGTCGTCGTGCGCGACCTCCATGAACATGCCGACGAGATGCGGCAGCTCGGCGGCCATGCCTTCGAGCGCCGCGGTGTCATCCTCGCCGCCGGGGCCCGGGTCGAACAGCTCCAGGGAGAAGCCCAGCGCCCGGCTTCCCAGGGCGTGCAGGGCGTGGTGGCACAGGTCGTTGGAGAAGCCGCCGTCGCGCATGAGGCCGATCAAGCCGTCGTGGTACCGCAGGACCGCGGGGCTCATCGCGGTGCGCGACTCGAAGACGCCCGGCGCCCACGGGTGGCGGAGCAGGACCTCGCGGGCCGACAGGATCCGGCGGCGCACGGCCGCCTTCCAGGCATCGCCCCGGGACGGGACGTCGATCCGGCCGACGACCTCGTTGATCTCCTCGACGACGGCGTCCGCGATGCCGTCGAGGACCTCGTCCTTGTTGGCGACGTGGTAGTACAGCGACATCGCCTCGGCCCCGACCTCTTCGGCGAGCCGGCGCATCGTCAGCGCCCGGAGACCGCCCTCGTCGGCGATGGCGACGGCGGCCCGCAGCACGCGCTCCCTGCTCAGCGGGACTCTCGGCTCGGTTCCAGCCTTGTTCCGGGCGACCAACCTGCGCATCCTCCTCGCGCCCGATCGTACCGAGCGGGAAGCCGGCGGGCACAAGGCCGGGATCCCTCACGGAGCACGACACGAGCATCACTTAACGTAGTGGCGTGGGGGATGAAGAGCAGATCATCGCGGTGGCGACCCGGCTGTTCGCGGAGCTGGGCTACGACTCGACCGAGACCGAGCTGATCGCGGACGCGGCGGGCGACGGCGGCCAGGAGCAGATCGCGGCGGCGGGCGGCAAGAGCGGCCTGTACCGGCGGGTGATGGACCGGGCGTACCGCGCGGAGCAGGGCATGCTGGAGACCGCGCTCGCCTCGTACACGCCCGACGGGGACGGCGCGCACCGGGTGATCGACGTGTACCTGGACTTCTACGTCGCGAACCCGGAGATCGTCGCGCTCTGGATGCACCGGTGGATGGGCGACGCCGCCGACGTCGGCGAGCTGGAGGACGACTTCGTCGACCCACAGGACGCGCTGGTCTCCGGCGTCGTCGGGGGGCTGGTGCCGCCGGACGTGGCCGTCGACCTGCTCGTCCGGACGGTGGTGTGGTGCGTGTTCGGGTTCCTGTCGGGCGGGGTGCCCGGCGGGCGCGGGCGGACGGAGCCGCGCAGCCCCGAGGCGATCGAGCGTTTCCGCGGGTACCTGCACGTCCTCATCGACCGGATGATCGCCCCTGCCCCCGCCCCGTGACGGCCGCCGCGGCGCGGGATCGGCCGCCGCGGCGCGGGGTCGGCCGACGCGTGCCGACGCACCGGTCCCCCCTCCGCCTCGAAGGGCGGGAAGGAGGAACCGGTGGCCTGCGGCGCGTCACTGCGAAAGGACGTCCTGCGTCAGGTAGAGCGGCATCGAGTCCTCCCACTGGCTGTCGGTGAGGAGCCTCTTGTCGGAGCCGTCCGCCTTCATGCTGAAGATCTGGCCGTAGGGCTGGAAGGTGTTGTCGTACAGCGCCGCCTCCTGGCGGAAGCCGTACATGCCGCTGTTGTAGAGGATGCGGCCGTCGCAGTTCCAGACGGCGTGGCCGTCGTTGGAGCCGCTGCTGGTCAGGACCCGCAGCCCGGTTCCGTCGGGACGGATGGTGCACACGTCGAAGTTGGTGTCGCTCGTCCTGCGGGTGAAGAGGATGAGCCTGCCGTCCGCCGACCAGTCCGGCAGGTTGTCGGGCTCGGTGGTGAGGACGCGCGTCGCGCCGGTCCTGAGGTCGAGGATGCGCAGGCCCTTCGCGTCCGCGCCCCACACGCGGTAGACGATCTGGTTCCCGTCGGCCGAGTAGCTCGGGAAGCCGGCGTTGGTGGTGCCGTCGGTGAGCTTCTCGAACCCGGAGCCGTCGCTGCGCACGCGCGCGACCACGGCGGTCATCTCCGCGCGTTCCTGGAACCAGCCGCCGAGGCCGAACGCGATCCACGCGCCGTCCGGCGACCACGCGGGCCGGAACGCGCCGGCCAGCCCCTTGGCGATCAGGACCGGGTCGAGGCCGCTGGTCGCGTTGTCGAAGACGACCCGCCGGTCCGTGCCGTCGGGGCGCAGGGTGACGATCGAGGAGTTGCCGAGCTGCTTCTCGGTGATCGCGAGGCGGCCCTGCCGCGACAGGGCGGGGAACACGTCGCAGTGCCGGTACTCCCAGTCGGAGTCCCAGCTGTAGAGCGGCGTGTCGATCGGACGCGGAGCGAAGCCGACCTTCTGGTAGATCACCGACTTCCCGTCCGGCGTCCACACCGGCGAGCGCAGGGCCCGCTTGACCGCCGGCAGCGTCCCGCCGGTGTAGGCCAGGCCCTCGTCGGCGCCGCCCTTGACGAGGTAGCCGATCTCGGTGGCGGTCACGTACTGCGGCGAGACCTTCAGGTTGGGCCCGGACGTGTGCTCGACGCGCGCGCCGGTCGCGACGTCGACCGAGACGATCTGCGACTCGACCTTCCCGATGCCCTCCGGGCGGTGCGCGAGCCAGGTGCCCTCGGTCGTGATCTCGTAGAAGACGATCCGGGCGCCGTCCGGCGACCACTTCGGCGAGCCGAGGCAGTAGCCCGGCTTGGACGCGACCTGCCGGAAGCCGCTGCCGTCCGGCCGGATGACGTAGATGCTGAGCTCCTGCGTGTGCTCCCAGCCGCGCCCGTCGTCATGCCCTCGCCAGGCCGTGTTGCGGTCGCTGGAGAAGGCGATCCACTGCCCGTCGGGCGACCACGCGGGGCGGAAGTGGCCGTCGGGAAGGGCCGGGTCGCCGGCGACGGCCGACCCGTTCGTCAGGCAGCGCAGCGCGTTGGTGCGCAGGTCCAGCACCCAGATCTGCGCCTTGTGGTCGCCGCGAGTGGAGACGAAGGCCAGCTTCGTCCCGTCCGGCGACAGGACACCCGAGTCGTTCATGGCCGCGCCGACCACGAGCGGCTGGACGCCGGTGCCGTCGATCCGGGCGCGGTAGAGGCAGGAGTTGCCGTCGCCCGTCCGTTCCGAGGTGAAGACGACCGACGCGCCGTCGGCGGAGACGGCGGCGTTGTAGTCGTACCCGGCGCTCGCCAGCAGCTTGCGCTCGTTCGTCCCGTCGCTGTCGGCGATGTACAGGTCGGAGGTCGAGGGGCCGATGCGGTTCATCAGCATCACGCCCTTCTTCCCGGCCGCGGCGGCCGCCACGGAGAAGGGCTTGGGCAGCAAAGTCGCACCGACCGTGGCCGCGCCGGCCGCCAGGAACGTCCTGCGCTTCATGCTGGTCTCCATCGCCTTGTCCTTCCGGTTGGACGACGTCATGACTGGCCACCGGCCGGCAGGTACTTGTTGGTCCAGTTCTCCGAGGTGACCTTCGCCCCGTCGGGAAGCGCCCCGAGGGAGTTGACGAAGGCGAGCGTCTTGGTCCAGCCGGCCGCGTCCATCGAGCCGCTCGCCGGCCACTCGACCAGCGCGACGCTGCTCTTCAGCACCTCGTCCGGGACGCCCTGCTGCACCTTCCTCGCCACGTCCATCACCATGGGGTCGCCCTGGTGCGTGGCCAGGTAGTTGTTCGCCTCCTGGACGGCCGCGACGAACTTCTTCGCGGCGGCGGCGTGCCCCGACAGGTACGACTTGGTCGCCACGACGACCTCGCCGTAGCCCGCCTGCGCGGCGGCCCACATCGGGGCCTTCTTCGGGTCGACCACCACGATGCCGTCGCCCTGGTTCTGGACCTGGAGCGGGATCGGCTCGGAGGTGATGAACCAGTCGATCTGGCCGCTGCTGAGCGCGGCCTTGTCGGCGGACGCGCTCGGCAGCGTCACCCACTTCACCTTGCCGGGGTCGACGCCGTTCGCCTTGAGGAACAGGCCGGCCTCGGCCTTGGTGTTGGCGGAGCTGACGCCGCCCTTGGAGCCGGCCAGGGCCTGCGCCACCTGCGCCGCCGGGGTCTCGGCGGCCAGCTTGTGCGCGGCGGCGAACTTCTTGCTGACGACGAGCCCGAGCGGGTTCCCCAGGCCGGACACGGCGATCGCGACCTCCGGGACCTTCTTGGCCAGCGCGGAGGTGAAGCCGGTGGGGCTGTTGTTGAGGAACTGGACGGAGCCGGACTGGAGCGCCGAGGTCCCGGTGGACGCGGTCGTCGTGACGAACTTGACCTTCAGGCCCTGCTTGCGGAAGTAGCCGGCGGAGTCCGCCAGCTTCAGCGGCATGTCGAAGATGTTGCCGTTGCTGCCGACCGTGACCGTGGCCGACCCGCCGGAGCCGGAGGAGCCGCACGCGGTCAGCAGCGCCGAGCCGAGCACCAGGGCGGCCGCCGGCGCGAGGACCCGCACGCGGCGGCCGGTGCCGGGCGTGCCGCCGGCGCGGCCGGTAACGGTGATGCGGTGTGTCATGGGGATCTCCTGTCACCAGGTTCGGGGTGGAGTAGTGACGTCGGGCCTGTGCGGGGTCGGGTCATCGGTCGAAGAAGGTGAGGCACGCGGGCGCGGGGAAGGCGACCGGTGCGCCGGCGGCGGTGAGGGTGCCCTTCCGCCGGTCCACGGCGAAGACCGTGACGGTGTTGCTCGCCTGGTTGGCGGCGAGCAGCCAGTCGCCGCCGGGGTGCAGGGCGAGGCTCCAGGGTTTGAGCCCGCCGCTGGGGACGCGCTGGACGAGCGTCAGCAGGCCGGTCCTCGCGTCGGCGGCGAACACGACCAGGACGTTCTCGCCCCGGCTGGAGGCGTACACGAAGCGGCCGTCGGCGCTGAGGGCGAGCTCGGCGCCGCTCTTGGTGCCGGTGAAGGCGTCGGAGTCGAGCGCCAGGCGCTGCCGCGGCGTCAGGGTGCCGTCACGCCAATCGAGGGTCTCCAGGTCGCCGGACAGTTCGTTCAGGACGTACGCCGTCCGGCCACGGGGGTGGAACAGGATGCGGCGCGGGCCGGACCCCGGGGCGGACGCGTACGACCCGGTGCCCGGCGTGATGGCGCCCGTCGAGCGGTCGAAGCGGTGGACGAAGACCCGGTCGGCGCCGAAGTCGGCGACCAGGGCGCGGCGGCCGGTCGGGTCGATCGTCACGTGGTGGACGTGGGGTCCGTTCTGCCGGGGGTTCGGCCCGCTGCCGGTGTCCCTGACCACCGAGACCGGCTGTCCCGGCAGGCCCTTGGGCAGCGGCAGCGAGGCGGCGAGGCCGGCCTCGAAGTTGGCGACCAGCAGCGTGCGCGACGGCCGGTCCACGCCGAGGTAGGAGATGCCGCCGCCGGCCGTGCCGCCCTCATCGGTATGGACGGACGTGCCGGTGCGGGTCAGGGCGCCGGTCGCCGGGTCGACCGCGTAGGTGTGGACGATGCCGCCGTCCTCGCTGCTGCCGACGTACAGCAGCGGCTTCGCCGGGTGCCGCGCCGTCCAGTTGGACGGGGCGTCGCCGACCGGGCCGAGCGAGGTCAGGGCGCCGCTGCCCGCGTCGAACCGGGCGCCATGGATCTGGGTGCCCTTCCAGGGGCTGACGAACAGCAGGCCGTCGCGGCGCGCGGAGGCGCGGGCGGCCGGGACGCCGGCGAGCAGGGGCGCCGCGGCGGTCGCGGCCACCGCGCCGAGGACGGTCCGGCGGGACGGAGGTGAATCGGGCATGACGGCTCCCAGCCGCGGCCCGAAGGCCGCGAAAAGGCGATGGTGGGGTGGGTGCGGACGGGCCGCCCGGGTGACGGCCTCGTTCAGGGGGTCGGGCTCAGCCCTTGCGCGCGCGGCGGCGTCCGGCGAGGCCGAGCTTCTTCAGGGCGTACGCGTCCAGCCGGCTCAGGATCCCGTTGAGGATGAGCGTCATGACCACGAGGACGATGAGGCCGGCGAACTCGTTGGGCGCGTCCAGGTTGCTGGCGGCCACGAACAGCTCGTGGCCGACCCCTTCCGCGGACGCGATGAACTCGGCGCCGATGACGCCGAGGATGGCGAGCGGCCCGCCGGTCTTCAGCGCCGCGAAGAACGGCGCCGCCAGCGTCGGGACCGTGACGTAGCCGAGCACGTGGTGCCTGCGCCCGCCCATCACCTGGACGATCTCCACGAGCTCGCGCTGCCGCAGCCGCAGGCCGAGGTAGATGTTGTAGAAGACCACGAACGCCACGCCGGTGACCGCGATGGCGATCTTGGACCAGATGCCGATGCCGAAGAACAGCAGGAACAGCGGCGCGAGCGCGATCTTGGGAATGCCGTTGATCGCGGCGATCAGCGGCTCCAGGACCTGCCCGGCGAGGCGGAAGGAGCCGAGCAGCAGGCCCGCCGCCGTGCCCAGCGCCACCCCGATGCCGAAGCCCGCGAGGATCTCGATCGACGTCGTCTTGATGTCGGTCCAGCCCTGCGCGGACTGCAGGTACGTCCAGAGGGCGTCGACGACGTCCGTCGGCTTGCTGACCGCGTACTCCGGCAGCACCGGCCCGCTCAGCACCTGCCACAGCACGCCGGCGAGGACGATCACGGCGACCCGCAGCAGCACGACGGTGGCCGTGCCCCGCCACCGCTCGCCGTGCCGCCGGGGCTCGGCCGCCGCCTCGGTCGCGCGTTCCGCACTCCTGGTCGCGGTTACCATGATCCGCTCCTCCTTATCCGTGTCCGGCAGCGTCACTGCGGGCAGTCGTCGTCGAGTCGGTCCGGTGGGCTCCGGCCGCCGCGCGGGCGGCGGGCCGGCGGCGCGGCGTCACCAGGGCTCCTGGGTCCGGAAGAACCGCGTCCAGAACGCGAGCCGGGCCGGGTCGGCGACCGGGATCGGCCCGAACCCGCCGCCGACCTCCATCACCGCCTCCGCCTCCGGCGCGTACTCCGGCCAGTGCGGGAGTCCGGGGCCGTTCGGGTCGCCCGAGGCGACGAAGTTCGCCCAGTAGGACGACATGGTGTCCGCGATCTCGCGGTCCTCCGCGGTCCATTCGGCGTCCTCGGGGGCGAGGTTGCCGAAGACGAAGTCGATCTCGGAGCCGTGGGAGGCGCGGCGGAAGTTGCGGCCCTGCGCGGCGGACCGGTGCGTCCAGAAGTAGGTGCGGACGGGCCGGGTCGTGCGCCGCGACCAGTCCGCCGCCCACAGGAAGGTGGAGATCCGGGCGTTGTCGCGGATCGCCGCGCTGCCGGCCCGCGCCGCCTCCCGGTCCGTCGCGGCCGGGTAGAGCGCGAGGAACTCCTCGGCGAGGGGGCCGAACTTCTCGCGCGCCGCCGCGACGAAGCCGTCCAGCGTCACGTGCACCGCCGGCATCCCGGGACGCCGGCCGCGCGGGCTCTCCGAGCGGTACGCCTCGAACATGTCGTCGGGGATGGCGCCGGTCTCGTCGAGGTTGTTGCCGGCGAGGTAGTGGACGTCGTTCTGCAGGCCCTTGGCGTACGTCTCGTCGTAGCCGGCGGGGAGCACCCGGCCGTCCACGACCGGGCGGAACAGCGGCGGCTTGCCGGAGCCGCCGGTGTGCACGGCCGTGTCGACGGCCGTCCCGCCCATCAGCTTCTGCCATGGCAGCTCGCGCAGCTTGGCGAGCGTCCCGCTGCCGCGCTCCTTGGCGAAGGCGGTGCCCGCCTCCTCGGCGTCGTGCAGCAGCCGGTAGGACGTCGAGAGGTAGCGCAGCTCGGGGTCGCGGGAGTAGCGGGCGTGGCTCTGCGCGATCGCGCGCTGGAACAGGCCCCGGGCGAGGGGGGACATCGCCAGGAAGTTGACCGTGCCGGCGCCGGCCGACTGCCCGGCGATCGTGACCCGCTCCGGGTCGCCGCCGAACGCGGCGATGTTGCGCCGCACCCAGTGCAGGACGGCGACGCAGTCGAGCAGCCCGTAGTTGCCGGACGCGCCGTGCTCCGACTCCGCGCTGAGCTCGGGGGTCGCGAGGAAGCCGAACGCGCCGAGCCGGTAGTTGAAGGTGACGACGACCAGGCCCTTGCGGGCGAGGTTCACGCCGTCGTGGCGGGGGTCGGCGCCGGTGCCGAGCCGGAAGCCGCCGCCGTGGATCCAGACGAGCACGGGCCGCCGCTCGCCGGGGGACGCGGCGCCGGTCCACACGTTGAGGGTGAGGCAGTCCTCGCTCATCGGCAGGTCGAGGCCGGCCAGCTCGCTGCTCGGCGGCTGCGGGCAGACCGGGCCGAAGGCGCCCGCCACGCGGACCCCGTCCCACGGCTCGGGCGGGCGCGGCGGCCGCCAGCGCAGGTCGCCGACCGGCGGGGCGGCGTAGGGGACCCCGCGGAAGACGGTCACCGACCGGTCCCGGCTCGGGATCCCCTCCACGAGCCCGGACTCGGTCGCCACCGGATGTCGCATCACGTCGTTCCCTGATCGGTGTTGTCTGCGGACGTGGATTCGCGGGCCTGGAGCAGCAGGGCCCGGCGGGCGGACGCCACGTGGTGCCGCATCGCGGCGACGGCCGCGTCCGGGTTCCGGGTGACGATCGCCATGAGGATCGCCTGGTGCTCCTCCAGCGACCCGCCGCGCGGATGCCGCGCGGACAGGTTGCGGTACTGCCGCATGACGAGCGGGTAGAGCAGGGTGTCGTAGGCCCGGGCCAGCGTTTGCTGGTGGGCGGCCTCCTTCACCTGCTGGTGGAAGCGGCGGTTGCACTGCGAGTACGCCGCCTGGTCGCCGCGCGCCTTGCAGTCCACCATCTCGTCGAGGATGCGGCGCAGCGCGTCGATCTCCTCGTCGGTGGCCCGCTCGGCGGCCTTGCCGGCGAGCGCGGACTCCAGCGTCTCGCGCGCCTCGAGGATGTCGAGGGCCTCCTCGACGGTGAAACTGCGGGTGCGCACGCCGCGGTTGACCTCGCTGGTGACGAAGCCCTCCTGCACGAGCCTGACCAGCACCGCCCGCATGGTGCTGCGCGAGACGTTGAACATCCGGGTCAGGTCGGCCTCGGTCAGCCGCGTGTCCGGCTCGATGCTGCCGGACAGCAGCAGCGACCGCAGGCCCTCGTAGGCCTGGTCCTGCCGGGTCTGCGAGCTGCGGCCCGGCTCGGCCACGTCGTCGTACTCACTGGAGTCCATCATGATCACCTGTTCGCTCTCCGCCTGCCGGCCGCCGCCGGTCCGATACCGCCCGTCATTGAGCGGCGTCACCGAGCGCCGGGTACAGGCGGCGCGCCGTGCCGGCGAAGATCTCTGCGCGATCGTGCTCCGGCAGCGGCGCGAGGACGTCCTCGGCGAGCCTCAGGAGCTCCGGCAGCGGCTGCTCGGCGGCGGGGAGGTTCGACCCCCACGCGATCCGGCCCGCGCCGAACGCGGCGACGACCGGTTCGAGGAAGTCGGCGGCCCGCTCCCCCGCGTCCCGCAGCCGCTCGAGGTTGCGGTGCGTCAGCTTCAGGTGGAGGCGCTCGTGCCGCGCCAGCGCGGCGACCTCCTCCCCCGCCTTGGCCGGGGACGCGGCGATGTCGGGGTAGCCGATGTGGTCGAGCAGCACCCGGACGCCGGGGAAGCGGTCGAGGACCTCCTCCGCCTGCGCGGTCGCCGGGCCGAGCCGCATCTGGAGGCAGACGGGCACGTCCAGCGCCTGCGCCTGCTTCCAGAACGCGTACGACTCGGGGGCGGCGAACCACTCGCCCTGCGTCTGCATCGTGCTGCCGGTCGTGAACAGCCGCACCCCGGCGAGGCCGCCGTCGCCGACGGCCTCCTCCAGCGCCGCGGCGGCGTCGGGCCGCAGCGGGTCGAAGGTGCCGACCGCGACGAACCGTCCCGGCTCCTTGCGCGCGCTGTCCAGCACGTAGGAGTTGTCGTAGCCGTAGTTCGTGGTGGCCTGCACGAGGACGGACTGGGCGATGCCGGTCTCGTCCATGCGGGCGATCATGCCCTCGGCCGTCACCGGCCGGGTCGCGGCCCAGCCGGACTGCTTGCCGCCGAGCGGCGCCCTGGGGTAGGCGTCCAGGTCGGCGGAGATGATGTGGCAGTGCGCGTCGACGACGTCCACGGTGGTCTCCTCTGGGGTCAGGCGTCGGGGTAGTCGCCGGCGGCGAAGAGCGCCTTCGGGTCGGCGGGGAAGTCGGCGTCGAGCAGGCCCTGTTCGCGGGAGTAGCGGACGAGCGCGGACAGGGTCGGCTCGTTGCGGGCGATGCCGTAGGGCGCCGGGTCGCCGTTGATCTGGGCGGCCTGCTTGGCGAAGCGCTTCTGCGCCGTCCAGCCGGGGTCGGCGGCGACCTGGCGCTGCTTGGCGTCGGCGAGCGCGGCGTAGAGCCTGGTGGGCAGCTCCGGGTCCCGCTCGACGAGTTCGGTGCGCAGCGCTACGACCGAGTGCAGCGGGTAGATCCCGGTGCGGACGTAGTGGTCCACGCCGAGGACCTCGGCGTCGGGGAAGAGCGGGTACGGGCCGTCGGGCCCGCTCTCGGGTTCGGCGGTGGCGGTCCAGCCCGCGCGGGGGGCGCCCGCGCGGCCGGTGCCGGCGTTGCCGGAGAACGCGGCGTCGATCTCTCCGGCCCGCAGCAACTCGCCGAGCGAACGCCCGTTGGTGACCCGCTCCACGTTGGCGGGGGCGCGGCCCTCGACGTGGTCCTCGTCGTCGACGACCCAGGTGATCGCTCCGACGTTCACGCCGTACTCCTCGGCGAGGATGCCGCGCACCCAGACGCCGGTGCTGACCGTGTACGCGCGGACGCCGACGCGGCGTCCCTCCAGGTCGCGCGGGACGCGGATGCCGCTGTCCGCGGCGCACTGCACGTCGCCGTGGTGGAAGCGCCGGTTCAGGAACACCGGGACGGCGGTGAGCGGCACGCCGGCCTGCACCGCCATGAGGTACGACACGGGCGCCAGCTCGCACACGTCGAACTCCAGGTCCCGGATCATCCGCCGGTAGGCGCCGATGATCGGGCGGACCTCGACCGGCTCGACCCGGTAGCCCGGCACGTCGAGGCCGGTCGCGTGGGGATAGTCGCCGAAGGCGACCGTCAGCTCGTCCATTCGCAATACTCCTAGGAAGTCGAAAGTTCAGCCGCCGAGCCGGGACGCGGACACGCCGAGGGCGTCGCAGGACGCGTCGACCAGCTCGTCGAACTCGACGGGCCGCGGCAGCACCCCCTGCTCCAGCGCGTACGCCGCCGCCCGCGAGACCGCGCCGCGCAGCGCGGCGAAACCGACGGGGTTCAGGTCGACCGGCTCGGTGCCGCGCGGCAGGGACTCGACGACCTCGCGCATCGCGTCGTACGCCGCGCACACCGCCCCGGAGTGCTCCCGCGCCGCCTGCTCGGTCACGCCGAGGACGTGGTTGACGGGGGCGAAGCCGTTGGCCCGCGACCATTCGGCGGCGACCTCGCGCGCGCCGGGGATCGCGGTGCGGATCCGGTCGTCGTCGGGAAGCTCGTTGCCCATGATCCCGAAGTCGAGGCGTCCTTCCAGGAAGTCGGCCTGGAGCTTCGCGCCCTCGGGCGCCCGCGTCACGAATCCCGGGTCTTCGGCGCCGTCGACGTGGGCGCCCTCGTAGGTCGTCCAGGCGACCTTGCGCAGGTCGACGCCGTACTGCTCGGTCAGGAAGCCGCGCATCCACACGCCGGTCGTCTGGCTCCACGACCGGACGCCGGCGCTGCGGCCCTCGATGTCGCCGACCGTCAGATCGCCCATCGTCACGAGCGTCTGGTGCTGGAACCGGCCCAGCGCGGTGACCGGGAGGAGCACGACCGGCCGGCCGTGCGCGACGGCCTGGAGCAGCGTCACGATCGCCAGCTCGGCGAGGTCCACGGCCTGGTCGTTCACGAAGCTCCTGGACGCCCTGTGGACCGGCTTCACGGCGAGCCGTTCCGCGCCCGTGGCCTCGACCGCGGCTCGCGCCAGGTCGTCCCGTCCGATGACCAGTTTCATTCGATGCCCTTCAGTGCCGGTGGGAGCGCTCAGCGCCGGTGGAAGCGTTCGTTGTGCTGCCGCAGCAGGTCGGCGCCGTAGTCGTTGCCGTTCGGGGTGCGCACGATGGTGTGGATGTGGTGCCGCATCGGCTCGTCGTTGTCGAACATCACGCCCCACTGGTGCTCGAACTCGACGAGGAGCACGGGGCTGTGCAGCCGGTAGTAGAAGACGTCGGCGGGGTCGCCGGCCCAGGCGAAGAAGGTCTCCTGCCCCAGGACCTCGGCCATCCGCAGCTCGGCGTGGCCCTCGCCGGCCCGTCCGACGTAGAGGTCCAGGAGGTCGACGGCGGTCTCGCGCTGCTCGGCCGTCAGCTCGCTGAACGGCAGGCCCGCGTAGTCCATCTCCCAGTTGTCGCGGAACGCCCCGGCGTACAGGCCGCGCGGCAGCTCCTCCGCGATGACCGCGCGGCCCTGCTGCGCGTCGGTGAGGCCGGTGAACAGCGCGCGGCCGATGGCCTCCTCACGGCGGAACGCGGAGGTCCCCGCGTACTTCCCGCCCTTGGCGATCACCGGTTCGGCACCGAGGAACGTCGGGGTCAGCACCATCTGGTCGCCGACGTAGGCGCAGTTGACGTTCACGTGGTGGCCGTCGATCTGCCAGCCCCACGGGCCGCCGTCCTCCGGCTCGCCGTAGACGCTGAACCAGTACATCCACTCGTTGAGCAGGTGCTCCTCGCCGCGCAGCTCGCCGACCGTGAGGTTCAGGTGCATGAGGTCGACGACCTGCTGGTAGCCGTACGGGCTGAGGCTGCGGCGCAGGATCGTCATGATCGCGCGGCGCTTGGGCTCGTCCAGGTCCTCCATGCACAGCCCGTGGCGCAGGAAGTAGCGGGCGCCGTTCGCCCAGTGCCGCCACGTCACGTCGTCCATCGGGAACCGGCCTTCGGCCAGCTCCTTGGGCGTGAGCAGGGCGAGGTAGTCCTCGGCGGCCTTGCGCTGCGGCCTCACGTCGAGGCCGGTCTCGCGCAGCGGGAACAGGCCCCGCTGGATCCCGCCGGACGTCGCGACGCCGCGGAACGGCTCGGCGGCGGCCTCGCGGCGCCACGCCACCTTCTCCAGCAGCTCCGGGGTCCACTCGTCCGGCTCGCGCGTGTAGGCGCCGGTGCGGTGCCTCATCGCGACCATCGGGCCGCTCCCCTCTCGATCCCGGCGACGTCGACCTTCGTGCGGACGAGGTCCTGTTCGAGGGCGTACCGGCCGCCGATCTCCAGGGCCTTCGCGAGCGGCTCGCTCCAGCCGGCCGCCACCGGCGGCTCCGCGCCCGCGGTCGCCTCCTTGAGCGCCGCGTACAGCGCGTCGACCTGCTCGGGGTTCTCGTCCAGCGCGGCGTTCCGCACGACGACGACGTGGTTGACCGGGACGGTGCCGTGGCGTTCCACCCACGCGCGTCCGGCCGCTTCGGCGTCGTCGACCAGCGGGACCAGGCCCTCGCCCTGGCCTCCGACGGCGCGCGGGCCGAGCACGGCCGCCGCCACGTCGCCGGACTTCAGCAGGTCCGCGACCTTCGCCGCGTCCGACCGCTCGACGAACGGTGGTTCGGTGTACTGCGCGACGTGCGGTTCCTCGGTGGTGACCCAGGTGACGTCGGCGGCCTCCACGCCGTACTCCTCGCGGAGCAGGCCGCGCACCCACAGGCCGGTGGTCTGGCTGTAGGAGCGGACGCCGACGCGGCGTCCCCGCAGGTCACCGGGGGTGAGTTTCGGGGCGTCCGGGAGGCGGGTCAGCGACCGGTGGTGGGTGCCGCCGATCATGACGACGGGCAGCAGCGTGACCGGCACGCCATGGTCCCGGGCCTGGAGGTAGGTCGCGAGCGCCATCTCGCAGACGTCGAACTCCAGGTTCCGGACCATCCTCGCGAACGCGCCGTACAGCGGCTTGACCTCGATGAACTCATGGCCCGGCAGCTCTTTGACGGCGCGGGTGTGGGGGTAGTCGCCAAGGACGATCTTCATCAGACGTCCTCCCCGTACCAGAGCCGCCGGTAGGGGACGCTCAGCACCTCGCGCGTGATGCGGACGTCGATCACGAACGGGCGAGGGTCGGCGACGTACTCGGCGACGGCGGCCTCCAGTTCGGCCGCGCTCCGGACGGTGGCGCCGCCGCCGCCGAGAGCCCGCGCGACCCCGCCCAGCTCGGGGTTCGGGATGATCGCCAGGTCCTGGGTCAGGCCCTTGGCGCCGAGCTTGTGGTACTCGGCGCCGAGTCCCTCGTCGTTCATGACGACGACCAGCAGTGGCAGGCCGTAACGGCAGGCTGTCTCGAACTCCGGCAGGTGCATCAGGAAGCTCGCGTCGCCCTCGACCACGAAGGCGGGCCGTCCGGTCGCGACGATCTGGCCGATGGTCAGCAGCGGAGCCTGGCCGATCGCGCCGAACATGCCGTAGTTGGACGTCACCTGCCGGGATCGCTGGAACAGCATCGTGCCGAAGTCGGTCTGGTGACCGCTGCCGAGCACCAGGTCGAACTCGCGGGGCATCGCCGCGTCGAGCACCTTGATGGCCTCGCGCGGGTCGATCCGCCCGGGCTCGTTCACGTAGTC
This sequence comes from Actinomadura sp. NPDC048394, assembly GCF_040651755.1. NCBI lineage: Bacteria > Bacillati > Actinomycetota > Actinomycetes > Streptosporangiales > Thermomonosporaceae > Actinomadura > Actinomadura sp. NPDC048394. Next base: position 54,757 of record NZ_JBEZJL010000027.1, read on the forward strand.
GATCGGGGCTTCGAGCCAGCCGGTCAGCCGGCCCCGCGTCTCGGCGGTGTGGAAGCCCTCGATGCGGGTCGCGCCGAGCACCTGGTTCAGTTCGGTGAGCGCGGTGACCGCGTCGGCCTGGACGTAGCAGTCGGCGACCCGGCCGTTGCCCATCACCACGTTCGGCGCCGAGTCGATCTGCACGTAGCGGGCGTCGGGGTAGAGGTAGCCGTGCTCGGTCGTGTAGTGGTTCAGGCTCGCGCCGACCGCGATCACGCAGTCGGCCTCCTGGAGCAGCTCCTGCGCGGGCTTGCTGCCGAACAACCCGGACAGCCCGACATGGAACTCGGTGCGGTCGCACAGCCAGTTCTTGGCCTGGAGCGTGGTGGCCAGCAAGGCGCCGGTCTTGGCCTGGAGTTCGAGGATCTCCTCGCCGGCCCCGGCGCGGCGGGCGCCGCGTCCGGCGATGATGACGACGCGCTTGCTGCCCTCGATCAGTTCGCGGGCCGCCTCGATGCGGGCCGGATCGGGCAGCGTCCGGGACCCCGGGAGCAGCTCGTGCGACGGGACGTAGTCGCCCGGCTCGAACTCCTGCGTCTGCACGTCGAACGGGGCGCTCAGCATCACCGGCCGGTTCTCGGTGCGGGCCAGGTAGAAGGCGCGCTGCACGGCCTCCTCGGCCTGGTCGGCCTTCGACAGGTGCACGAACCCGCACTCGATCGCGGCGGCGAACCGGCGCTGGTCGAGGTACTGCACGGCGCCCTCGTCGCCCCAACTCGTCTCGCCGCAGAACGCGACCAGCGGCGTGCCGGCCCGGCTCGCGCACAGCATGGACGTGGCGAGCTGGGAGACGCCGGGGCCGCTGGTGGTGGTGACGACGCCCGGCCGTCCCGCCGCGCGCGCCCAGCCGTCGGCCATGCCGAGGCCGGAGCCCTCGTGCCGCACCTCGTACAGGCGCACGCCGCGCTGGGCGAGCGCGTCCATCCAGTGCATGTTGGCGTCGCCCATCATGCCGAAGACGTCGGTCGTGCCTTCCTTGACGAACGCCTCGGCCATGGCCTCGTAGGCCTTCACTTGGTAACCCCCCTGGACTTCAGCCGGCCGAAGACGCGCAGGGCGTTGCCGCCGTACACCGCGGCGCGGTCCTCGCCGGTCAGGTCGATGCCGTCGAGCAGGAACTTGACGTCGTCGAAGTTGCGGCCGGTCTCGGGGTCGACGCCGCGGACGGCGCCGATCATCTCCGAGGCGAACAGCACGTTCTCCGCCGGGATCACGTCCAGCAGCAGTTCCAGGCCGCGGCGGTGGTAGACGCAGGTGTCGAAGAAGACGTTGCCGAGCACCGCGTCCTCCAGCGGCGGCAGTCCCTTGTCCTGCATGAAGCCCCGGTAGCGGCCCCAGTGGTAGGGCACCGCGCCGCCGCCGTGCGGGATCACGAAGCGCAGCCCGGGGAAGTCCTTGAAGAGGTCGGACGTGCAGAGCTGCATGAACGCGGCGGTGTCGCCGGCGAGGTAGTGCGCGCAGGTGCCCTGCAGGGCGTCGTTCCGCGACATCGCCACGTGGATCATCGCGGGGACGTCCAGCTCGACCATCTTCTCGTAGAGCGGGTAGTAGACCTTGTCGGTCAGCGGCGGCGCCTGGTAATAGCCGTCCGACGGGTCGGGGTTGAGCAGGCAGCCGACGAAGCCGAGGTCCTCGACGCAGCGCTCCAGCTCCTCGACCGAGTTGCGGATCGAGGTCTCCAGCGCGTCGCCGGGCGACTGCGGGAGCTGGCAGGCGCCGACGAACCGGTCGGGGAACAGCCCGCAGACGCGGGCGACCAGGTCGTTGGCGACCCGGGACCAGTCGAGGCTGGTGCGCTCGTCGCCGTAGTGGTGCGCCATCTTGCCCGCGCCCGGCGAGAAGACCGTCAGGTCGGTGCCGCGCTCGGTCTGCAGCTTGAGCTGGCCGTTCTCGATGGCCGTGCGGATCTCGTCGTCGCTGATCTCCAGCTCGTCCGGGCTCACCCGGACGCCCTCGCCGAACGCCTTGATCTGCCGTTCCCGCCACGCGCCGAGGGCCTTCGGCGCGGTGGTGAAGTGGCCGTGGCAGTCGATGATCATCACAGTCCTCCTCAGGCGCGGCCGGTCAGCTCGCGGCCCCGGTCGAGCCCCGGGTACGAGCGCACGGGCATGGTCATCAGGAAGCGGTAGCCGTCCTTGACGACCTGCTCGACGTTCCCGGCCGTCACGTGCGGGTGGCCGACGGCGACGCCGCGCTCGCCGCAGATCTCGAGGATGCGGCGCTTGCATTCGAGGAGCCTCGGGTGCTCGTACTGGCGCGGGATGCCGAGCTCCTGGCTCATGTCGCCCTCGCCGACGATCACCAGCCCGATGCCGGGGACCTGGTCGAGGATGTCCGGGAGGTTCCGGATGCCGAGCTGGTCCTCGATCATGAGGGCGACGAGGATCTCGCCGTCCGGGTCCAGCGGCCACACGCCGCTGCGGGCGTAGTACTCGTCGTTCGTCAGGCCCCAGTAGCGGGCGGCGGCCGCCGGGCTGTCGCCGCGCACGCCCGCGGGCTCGTAGCGCTCGGCGTCCGGCAGCCGCGGGTAGCGGCACGCGGCGACGGCGTTGTACGCCTCCTCCACCGTCGTGATGTGCGGCCAGACGATGCCGTAGGCGCCCAGGTCGAGGGCCTGCTTGGCGTGCCACTGGCCCTTCTCGGCGCCGTTGGTCGGGATCCGCACCAGCGGGGTCACCGCCGGCGCGATGTCGCCCGCGGCCGCGATCTGCCTGCGGTTCAGCAGGTACTGGAGGCTGTCCTTGAGGCCGACGACGTCCCAGGGCTTGTGCTCCATCTCGAAGATCAGCCCGTCGTACTTCGCGGTGCCGAACTCCAGGGCCGCGGCCGGGTCCGGCGGCGCGAACGACGCGAACGCGTGCTGCCCCGCCTCCAGTGCCCGGATGACCCCGTTGAGCCTGGTCACGCCGTACCTCCTTGACCGGTTCGTGCGGAACGCCCGCTCCAGAGCGCCGACCACCAGGCGCGGATCCGGGCGGCGAACGTGGCGGGCCGCGCCGGCGCCACCGCGGCCGGCGCCGCTGCCGCCGCCGGGGTCTCCGGCTCGGCGGGCCCGGCGCACAGCTCCACCAGCCGCACCGAGAAGTCCTTGGTCATGCGGGAGACCACGACCCCCGCGCCCGCCTCGATCAGCGAGGTGAGCTTTCCGGTCAGCGTGATCTCGCCGTCCATGGCGACCTTCGAGCCGGTCCCGTCCTCGACGACGCGGAAGCCCGCCTCGGCGGTGAAACGGGTCGCCGCCTGGCCGTCCTTGCCGCGGGCGGTGAGCCGTCCCTCGAACGCGTCCTCGTCCAGCTCCAGGTGCACCCGGGCGCCGAACCTGACCCGGACGGCGCCGAACTTGACGACGAGCGTCCCGTCGAAGGACCCGTCCTCGTGCTCCTCGCCGAGCTCGGCGCCCGCGATGCAGGACACGACGTCCGCGGGACTGGAGATGACCTCCCACACCCGTTTCCGCGGGCTCGGGACGGCGATCGTCTCGGTGATCGATATCAACGTTGAACCTCTGTCTCTACGCGGTGGCGCCGGACATCTGCAGCTCGGACTTGAACAGGCCCCACAGGTCGTTGTAGAGCTCCGCGAACTCGGGCGACTCCACGAGGGAGCCGATGGTGCGGGGCCGCTCGAACGGCACCTCCAGGACCCGCCGGACCGTGCCGGGGCCGCTGGACATGACGACGACCTCGTCGGCGAGGTAGAGCGCCTCGTTGAGGTCGTGGGTGACGAAGACGAGCGTCCCGTTCTGCTCCTCCCAGAGGTTGAGCAGGTCCTGCTGGAGCTTCAGCCGGGTGATGGCGTCCAGCGGGCCGAACGGCTCGTCCATCAGCACGATGGACGGGTCGTAGATGAGCGCCCGGGCGATGGAGACGCGCTTCTGCATGCCGCCGGACAGCTCGCGCGGGTAGTGGTCCTCGAAGCCGGTCAGCCCGACCAGCCTCACCCAGTGGTCGATGCGCTCGTCGCGCTCGTCCTTGGGCACCTTGCGGAACTTCAGCGCGAGCCCGATGTTGGCCCGCACGCTCAGCCACGGGAGCAGGTTGGCCTGCTGGGTGACGTAGGCCGCTGCGGAGTTCACGCCGCTGACGGGCTCGCCGGCGAAGTGGACCTCGCCCTCGGTCGGGGCGAGCAGCCCCGCGGCCAGGTTGAGGATCGTGCTCTTGCCGCAGCCGGACGGCCCGATCACGGCGACGAACCTGCCACGCCCGACCCGCAGCGAGACGTCCTCGATCGCCGGCCGGTGCGTCCCGGGGAACCGCAGCGTCACGTTCTCGAAGCGGAGGGCCTCCGCTGGTGGATGGCTCGACATCGTTCCCTCCCTGACCCCGGCCGGATTGTCCGACAAGCGATGCCGAGGAACGTAACACGCCGGACATCCCGCGGCAAGGATTCGCCAGGAAGAAGGCGAGATGGTCAGGAAACCCTCAGGTTGGACACAGAGGATTGTTAGACAATGAGGCGCGAAGCGCGGGCCGCGCTACGCCAGGCGGCCTCGGGCCCTGAACGCGAGGTACGCCGCGAGCGACGTCCCGGTGAGGGCGGCGGCGACGAGGAAGACCGAGCCGGTCCCGGCCGCCCCGGCGACGGCGCCCAGGGCCGGCGCGCCGACCGCCTGGGACAGGTCCATCGCCATGAAGAACGTCGAGGTGGCCCGCCCGCGCCGCTCCCTGCCGGCCGCCAGCACGGCCAGGGAGTTCAGCGTCGGCTGGGCGGCCCCCATCCCCAGCCCGTACGCCGCGCCGGCGAGCATCAGCACCTGCGGGTTCGGGCACCACCAGACGCCGGCCTGGCCGAGGACGAGCAGCGCGATGCCCGGCGCGAGGACCCAGACGGTCCCCCATCGCCGCTCCAGGCGTCCGGCCGTCAGCCGCGAGACGGCGAGCATGAGGCCGCTGGCGACGAAGAACAGGCCCGAGTCGCCGATGCCACGTCCGAGCGCGTAGGCGGCCATGAAGGTGTTGATGCCGGCGGTGCCGAACATCAGCAGGAACATCACCGACGCGGGCCGCCAGGCGTCCCGGTCGACGATGCGGGTCCACAGCGGCCGGGCGGACGGCGTCACCCGGCCATCGCCGCGTTGGACCGCCTTTCGCCGCGCGTCCGCGCCGACGGCGGCCGAGCGCAGCGGGATGCGCAGCAGCACGTTGACGAGGCCGCAGGCGAACGCGGCGGCGAACGCCCACCGGTACCCGCAGGAGCCGCGCAGTTCCAGGGCCAGCCATGGCCCCAGAAGCTGCGCCACGGTCTGCTCCACGCCGAGGTAGCCGATGCCCTCGGACATCCGGCGTTCCGGAATGAGGTCGGTGGCCAGCGTCATCACGGCGGTGCCGTTGAGCGAGAACCCGGCGCCCTGCGCCACCCGCGCGGCCAGCAGCGCCCAGATCGGCAGCGCCAGGACGTACAGGCCGGACGCCGCGCAGTACAGCACGGACCCCACCACCATGACCGCGTACCGCCCGCGGTCGTCGACCAGGCCGCCCGACAGCGGCCGCAGCACGACCGCGGCCATCATGTAGAAGGTCGTGGTCAGACCCGCGACCGCGGGCGAGGCCCCGTGGTCGAGCACGTACAGCGGGATCAGCGCGATGAGCATCTGGGTGCCGGTGCGCAGCAGCCCGTTGGCGGCCATGAGCAGCACGAACGGGACGGTGAGGATGCGCTCCCGGCGCTCTGCGGCGGGCACGCCGGAGAGGATAACCAATTAGTTTAGGTAACGAAATACTTTGGCGGTCCGGCCGGAGACGTCCCCTCGCGCACGTTCTGCGCATATGATCATTTCCACGGCGATGCGAGGGGGAGGCGGAGTGTCGGAGCGTGTCCGGAAAGCGTGGGAGGTGCCGAGCGCGGTGTCCCGTCCGGTCGGCGAACCGGTGCGGATCGACACCACCGTCGCGCACTCGGCCCGGATGTACGACTACTACCTGGGCGGCAAGGACCACTACCAGGTCGACCGGGACACCGCGGAGATCGCCGCGCGCAGCTGGCAGGCGGTGCGGATCGCCGTCCGGGAGAACCGCTCGTTCCTGGGCCGGGCCGTCCGGCACCTGGTCCGCGACCACGGGATCACCCAGTTCCTCGACATCGGCGCGGGCCTGCCCAGCGCCGGCAACGTCCACGAGATCGCCCAGGCGGAGGACCCGTCCTGCCGCGTCGTGTACGTCGACAACGACCCCATCGTGCTGGCGCACGCCCGGTCGCTGCTCATCGGCACCCCGGAGGGGAAGACCGCCTACGTCCACGCCGACCTGCGCGAACCGGCGGCGATCCTGGACGATCCCGCCGTCCGCGGCACCCTGGACCGCGACCGGCCGGTCGCGCTGATGCTGGTGGCGATCCTGCACTTCATCGTGGACGAGCAGGACCCCGGCCGGATCGTCCGGCACCTGATGGAGGCGCTGCCGTCCGGCAGCTTCCTCGTCGCCTCGCACGTCACCCCCGAACACGACCCGGACGGGGTGCACGGCCTGGAGCAGGCCTACCGCAACGGCGGCGTCCCCGCGCAGGCCCGCACCCGGGACGCGTTCACCGCCCTCGCCTTCGACGGCCTGGAACTGCTCGACCCGGGCGTGACCCTGGTGTCGGAATGGCGGCCCGACGGCGACGCTCCCCGCCCGCCGGCGAACCAGGTCAATTGGTACGGCGGCATCGCCCGCAAACCGTAGGTCGGCCTACCGAGTACGGCGGGACTTCCGGCTCGCCCGGGCCCGATCGGTAGAAATACCGAACAGCCGGAATCCGGCATGGAATGCCGCGGATTCTGGGTTACAGTCGCGTTGCCGCGAGAGCCGGGCCTTGCCCGGCGCTTGTGAGCAGGCACGATGCCCACGAATTCACGTGGCGGGGGAAAATGCTGGGTCGTGAACACGGCGGTGAGCACGCCGATCTTTCCGCGGAGCAGATCGCGGCGCTGATGATCGAAGGACGTGGCGGGCAGCCACGGGAGGCGGGTAATCCGGACGTCGTTCTCGGGGCGTCTCCCCGCGAGGGGGCGTGGGTGCCGTCGAAAAGCGGGCAGCCGATCCATATCGGAATGGATGTGCCGGCGCCCGCCATAGGTGCCCGGATGCCGCGTCCCACCATGCGCGTGTTCACCGGTGCCGCGGCCGACACCGACGTCGTCGTGTTCACGACCGCCGACGGCGCCGCGTGGCTCACGGTCGTCCACGGCCCGGGCGCCCCGGCCCCGTTCCGGTACGTGATCACGTTGCCGGAGGGGCTCGCGCTGGAGCCCATGCCGTCCGGCGGCCTCGACTTCATGCATCCGCACTACGGCGCGACCGTCGGCAGGCTGTACCGGCCGTGGGCGTGCGACGCGATGTTCCGCCCGCTGCCCGCGGAGTACCTCGCGCAGGAACCGGCGGTGCTGACGGTGAACGTCGATGCCGCGAGCGCGTCGTACCCGTTCGTCGTCGGCGTGGTCTACGGCAGCGCCCCACGCCCCGCCTGATCCCCGGCAGCCGTCAACTGCCGACGTCAGCCGGCGGGCGCGGCCGGCCGCGCCGGCATGAACAGGGCGCTGACGTTGGCGATGACACGGCCCTCCGCCGTGAACGTCGCCGTCCCGGCGGCGAGGCGCCGTCCGGACCGGGTCGGGACGACAGCGATGTCGACCCACGCGCCGTCCTCGGCGGCGCCGACCAGGTCGCAGGACAGGTTGACGGTGATGAGCGGCGCCGGCGGATCCCGCCGGACGGCCAGGGCGTGCCCGATCACCACGTCGCCGACGGCGGCGATCACCCCGCCGTGCAGCAGCCCGCGGGCGTTGGTCTTGGGCGCCTCGACCAGGAAGCCCGCGCGCAGCGGGTCGTCGCGGTGGCGCAGGAACCCGCCGATGGCGGTGAGCAGCGGGCTCGGCCGCTCGTAGGGGACGAAGCCCGGGCGTCCGTCGGTCACGGTGCCTCCTCGGCGGCGGGACGGGGGATCTCTGACGCGGTCGCGGCCAGGCCGCGCAGCGCCGCGGTGACCGTCGAGCGGAAACGCCGGTCGGCCGTCTCGGGGGCGCCGGCCAGCAGCCCGGAGGCGTCCAGCGCGAGGAGGCCCTGCACCGTCGCGAACAGGCCGATGGCGGCGTCCTTGGCCGTGCCCGGGGCGCGGCCGGGCCCGAGGACGGCCGCGACCCGGCCGACGACGATCGCGTAGATGTCCTCGGCGGCCCGGGCGTCGGACGCGTCCGGACGGAACTCGGCGAACGGCCGGGAGAACATCACCTCGTGCAGGTGGGGGGCGCGGCGGGCGAAGGACCGCACGGCGAGCGCCAGGGCGAGCACGTCCGCCTCGGGATCGCCGGTGGGCTCCAGGGCGCGCAGGTCCGCGGCCAGCCGCGCGAAGCCCTCGGCGAACAGCGCGCGGACCAGCCCGGCCTTCCCGCCGAACAGCTCGTTCACCGCGGCCAGGGACGTTCCGGCGCCGGCGGCGACCGCCCGGGTGGTCACCGCTCCGGTGCCGCCCGTCTCCAGCAGCCCGCCCGCGACCGCCAGCAGCTCGCCGCGCAGCGCCTCGGTGCGCGTCTTCCGCCGTCCCATCCCGCCACCCTACCCCTTTTTCGGATCGCTGATCCGAAAAAAAAGGGGGCGGTTCACCAGGAGCCGCCTCCCCCGCCGCCGTCACCGCCGCCGACCCCTCCCCCGTCGCCGCCGAAGCCGCCGAAGCCGCCGTGGTCCGAGCCGCCCCACCGGGACGTGGACCGCCGAACGGTGGAGGTCGTCCGGGGCCGCGTCCCCGAAGCGCGCTTCGCCTTCCGCGCGGACGCGTCGACGAACATCGTCGCGACCTCGCTGAAGCGGTCCGCGAGCCCCTCGTCCGGGCCGTCGTCGGCGTACCACTCGGGCGGGGCGCCGTGGCTCGCGACGTATCTGCGCAGGATTCCCTGGTATCCCTTCGCCACGGAGTACGGGAGGTCCTCGGCGGCCGGCACCTTCTTGGTCACGAGGCCCCCGATGTAGCGATCCGCCTGGTCCCTGAGCCGCTGGGCGTGGCGGGTGAAGGGGTCGATGCGCCGCGAGCGCAGCCAGACGACCGGGGCGACCGCGAGCATCGCCGCACCCAAGGCCGTCACGTCCGTCACCACGCCCTCGGCGGCCGGGCCGTACACCAGGCACAGGAACCCCGCCGCGCCCAGCAGCGCCGACGCGAACCGCAGCAGGGGCACGCCCGCCGACAGGGGCCGCCTCCAGCCGTGCGCATCGACGGCCTCCACGACCAGGGGACGCAGGCGCCGCGCGAGCCCGAGACCGTCGACGTCCTCGGGGTCGGCTCCGTCGCGGTCACCGAACACCTCGTCCACGAACGCCTTCTCGTAAGGGCGGAGGTCAGCGGTGTCGCGGCGGCCCGTCAGCCGGAGCCGCGGCCCCTTGCCCGCCGGGCGGGTGATCCGCAGGTGCCCGCGGACGGCGAGGTCCACGGCGATGGCCGCGCCGAGGTCGCGCTCGCCGGCCCAGCCGGTGCCCAGGACGGTCAGTTCCGCCGGCGCCACCGCGGGGACCGGCGCGGCCGGGTCCAGGCCCGCCCAGTGGAGCGGGCGCAGGAAGACCACCACCTCGGACGCGACGGCGAGCAGCGCCGCCGCGACCGCGAGCCAGCCGAGCGCGCCGACCTGCCAGCCGTCCTCGCCCGCGGGCTCCCGCACCGCGCCCTGCGGAAGCGTCGCGCGGACGGTGACGCCCTGCCCCGCCGCCAGCCGCTGCGCGAAGACGGCGTTGCCCTGGCCGGTGTTCCACGCGCCGGCGCACGGCGCCGTCGAGCCGCGAGGGCCGGCGTAGCAGGCCAGGGACCGGTAGGCGGCAGGCGCCTTGAGACGGACGGTCGCGACGTCGATCGGGACCTTCCATTCCGTGCCCACCGCGTTCCAGTCCAGGACGTCCGACCGGACGGCGTGCGTCGCGGTGTAGTCGAGCGTGTAGGTGTGCACGCCCGTCACCAGCGTCGCCGGGTCGCCGATCCGCACGTCCACGGCGCCCTTGGAGCGGGTGACGGACCGTCCGGCCGGCGCGTCGGGGCTCCCGGCGGCCAGGTGCCCGATCGTGGTGCGGCCGGACGGGATGCGCCGCTCGATGCCGTGCCGGCGGGCGTCCCCGAAGTCGTAGACGATCGTCTCGTGCACGTGGAGGGCACCGTCCCCGCCCACCGTCAGCTCGACCGCGTACGACCTGATGTGCTCGGGCGCGGGCGCCGCCGCGACCGCAGGAGCGAGGAAGAGGAGCGCGAGGCAGGCGACCGCCGCCCCGACCAAGATCCGCCGCATACGCCGTAGGACGCCGAAAACAGGCGTACGGTTCTGCCCCGGCGCGCTCGGCCGGCGGCGGCCGTCACGCTGTGGGCGTGCCGGCTCCCGCGCCCACGACCCGGTAGTGGTGGTCGCTCTGGCCGAACATGGCGTCGATGGCGAGGAGCCGCTTCAGGTAGTGGCCGATCGGCAGCTCGTCGGTCATGCCGATGCCTCCGTGGGTCTGCACGGCGGCCTCGCCGACGCCGCGGCCGAGCCGGCCGACCTGCGCCTTGAGGATGGCGAGATCGCGCGGGGCGGCGCGGCCCGCCTCGGCGAGCGCGGCCGTGTACAGCAGGGTCGCGCGGGCCTTGGTGCAGGCGATCTTCATGTCCGCGAGCCGGTGGCCGACGGCCTGGAAGCGCGCGATCGGGACGCCGAACTGCTCGCGCGTCGCGGCGTAGCCGGCGGTCTGGCGGAGCAGGGCGTCCATGGCGCCGACCGCCTCGGCGGCCAGGGCGATGACGGCGCCGTCGACGGTCGTCGCGATCGCCCGGTGGGCGTCGGTCGTCAGGACGTTCTCCGCGGCGATCTCGACGGAGTCGAAGGCGATATGGGCGGCGCTCCTGCCGTCCACGGTGGTGAAGGGGGCGAGCCGGACGCCCGGCGTTCCGGGTTCGACGGCGAGCAGCGCCAGGCCCGCGCGCTGCCCGGGCTCGCCGGCGACGCGCGCGGTGACGACGAGCACGTCGGCGTCCGCGCCGCCCAGCACCAGCCGCTTCTCGCCGTCGAGGCGGTACCCGCCGCCGGACTCGGCGCACCGGGCCGCCACCCGCGACGGTTCGGCGGTGCCGCCGTCCTCCTCGTGGGCGAAGGCGGCCAGCGCGTCCCCGGCCATGATCCGGTCGAGCCAGCGCCTCGCCGTCGGGTGCTCGCCGGCCTCGGCCAGTGCGCGCCCGGCCAGCAGCACCGACGGCACATAGGGCTCGACCACGAGGTGCTCGCCGAACGGCTCGCCGACCGCGACGAGGTCGACGACCGAGCCGCCGAGGCCGCCGAGCGCCTCCGGGAACGGCAGGGTCAGCAGCCCGAGGCCGGCGAACGCCCGCCAGGCGTCGGCCGAGAACGGCCGGCCGGACCGCACGGTCGCCTGGCGTGCCTCGAAGCCGTGGTTCTTCGCCAGGTAGCGGGCGACGCTCTCGCGCAGCATCGCCTGCTCGTCGGTGAAACCGAAGTCCATCGTCGCCCTCCTGCGGTCAGCGGTTCGTGAGCGAGCGCGCGATCAGGTCGCGCTGGACCTCGTTGGTGCCCGCGTAGATCGAGGTGGCCCGGCTGTTGAGGTAGTAGGGCATGGCGACGAGGTCGAAGCCGTCGCCGAGCGGATCGGCGCCGCCGCCGACCTCCAGTGCCCCGAGCTGGAGCGCGAGCCCTTCGAGGCCGCTCACCCGTGCCATCAGCGACGTCAGCCGCTGGGTCAGCTCGGAGCCGATGGTCTTGTTGAGCGAGGGGAAGGCCGGGTCGTCGCGGATCGGGTGCCCGCTGATCGCGAGCTTGTCCAGGTGCTCCACGGACGCCACCTCCGCCTCCAACTCGCCGAGGTCCCGCTGGAACACCGGGTCGTCGGCGAGCGGGCCGCCGAACGGCGAGGTCCGTGCCGCGGCCGCCTCGCGGATCATCCGGACGTAGCGGTGGAGCCACGGGGACTGCATCGACCCGCCGCGCTCGTACCGCAGCAGGTGCTTGGCGACCGCCCAGCCCTCGTTCTCCGCTCCGACGCGACCCGACTGCGGGACGCGGACGTCGTCGAAGAACACCTCGCACTGCTCCGGGAAGCCGTCGAGACCGACGATCGGCCGGATCTCCATGCCCGGGTAGTCGACGCGGTCGAGCAGCAGGAACGTGATGCCGTGCTGCTTCTTGCCGGAGCTGCTGGTCCGCACCAGCATGAACATGCGGTTCGCGCGGTGGGCGAGGGTCGTCCAGATCTTGCTGCCGTTGATCACGTAGTCGTCGCCGTCGGGCACGGCCGTGCAGTTCAGCGAGGCCAGGTCCGACCCGGCGCCCGGTTCGGAGTAGCCCTGCGTCCAGTAGTCCTCGCCGGACAGGATGCCGGGCAGGTGCCTGCGCTTCTGCTCCTCGGTGCCGAGGTCGATGAGCAGCGGGCCGATCATCTTGAGGGAGTTCGGCAGCAGCGGCGGCAGGTCCCGCCGGCAGTACTCCTCGGCGAAGACGAACCGCTGTTCGGCCGTCCAGCCGGTGCCGCCGTGCTCCACCGGCCAGTCGGGCGCGGCCCAGCCCTTCTTGTAGAGGATCCTGTGCCAGGCCATGGCCTCGTCGAAGGGCGCGAAGACGCTCGTCGTCTTGCGGCCCGCCTCGCGGATCGCGTCCGTCGGCGCCGTGTCGAGGAACGCGGCGACCTCCCGGCGGAAGGCCTCCAGCTCGGGTCCGGCTTCCAGGTTCATCAGCGCGTCACTCCGATCGAGGCCGCCCGGTGAAGGCGGCGATCCGCTCGTGCATGTCGGGGCCGTGCCCTTCGCTCTCCATCACTTCCCATTGCAGCCCGGCGTCGAGGGGGCCGCCGTCCGTGGCCTCGAGCAGCCGCTTGGCGGCGGCGTGGGAGAACGGGGAGTTCGCCGTGATCTCCTCGGCGAGCGCCTCGATCTCGGCGTCGAAGCGCTCGTACGGCACCGCGTACTCGGCCAGGCCGATGCGGACGGCCTCGTCCGCGTCGATCATCCGGGCGGTGAACATCAGCCGCTTCGCGGTCGCGGCGCCGACGCGGCGCGGCAGCCGCTGGCTCATCCCCCACACCGGCGTCAGGGCCCACTTGGCGTGCGTGTCGCCGAAGCGGGCGTTGTCGGCGGCGAGGATGAAATCGGCGGCCAGCGCCACTTCCAGCGCGCCCGTGTAGCAGTGGCCGTGGACGGCGGCGATCACGGGCTTGGGCAGTCGCTCCAGCATCCGAAGGGTCTCGCTGTGCCAGCCGGGCGACGGCGGGTCCTCGCCGTCGGCGATGGCGGACAGGTCATGCCCGGCCGAGAAGCACCTGCCGGCCCCTCGCAGCACCACGCACCGGACGGCGTCGTCGGCGCGCAGGTCGATGACGTGCCAGCGCAGCTCCCCGAACATCTCCACGGTCAGCGCGTTGAGCTTGTCGGGCCGGTTCAGCGTCAGCAGGGTCCAGCCGTTCCGGTCGGTCCGGCTCACGAGGTCCGTCATGCGGGCCCTCCTGCCGGGCGAGCGGACGTGACGAGGACGAAGATGTCGGTGGTGTGGTCGATCAGCTGCTCGCGCGTCATCGGGAGCTGGCCCTGCAGCCAGCCGCCGAGGACCATCACGAGCCCGCCGACGAGGTAGCCGGCCCGGAACCGCAGCGGCGCCGCCGGCGCCGAGGCGGCGTGACCGGCGCGTCCGGCGTGACCGGCGTGACCGGCGGCCGACGACGCGACGAGATCGGCGAAGGACGAGACGGCCTCCGCGGTGCGCGCCCGGGTCCGCGGGGTCGCGGCGGCGATGATCTGGGCGGCCCTGCCCTTGCGCGGGTCGTCGGCCAGGACGCCGACGCCCGCCGCGATGGCGGCGTGCGCGACGGTGCGCGCGTCCGCTCCCCGGTTCTCGGCGAGCGCCTCCGTGATCGCGGTGGTCAGCTCCTCGGTGAGGGCGTCGAGGAGCGCCGACAGCACGGCGTCGCGGCCGTCGAAGTGCTCGTAGTAGTACCGCTCGTTGAGCCCGGCCTCGGCGCACAGCCGCCCGACGGTCAGCTTGTCCAGCCCCTGCGCGCCGATGATCTCGAAGGCCGCGCCGAGCAGCGCGGCCCGGCGCTGCGCGCGGCGCTCGCCGGCCTTCACCCCGCCGTACGGGCGTGCTGCGGTCACGGCGCGATCCTGGCATACCGCCCCATGTCTGGCAATGAATCCTGCCAGAATTCGTCCTCGCCGCCCGGCCGATCGCCGGCGACGGTCAGGGCTTGAGGGCGACGCCGCTCCACATGGTGGACGGGGTGTCGGCCAGGGCGGGGTCGTCCGGACGCCATTCGGGCGCCCGCACGAGGCCGGGCTCGACGAGGTCGAGGCCGTCGAGGAAGGCCGCCACCTGGTCGCGGCTGCGCAGCGTGATGGTCTGCGCCATCGCCTCGTTCAGCCGGTCGGCCATGTTCGCCATCCGCGTGGCCTGGATGTCGGTGGCCGGGTGGGAGATCGCCACGTAGCTGCCGCTCGGCACCGCGTCGACCAGCGTGCGGACGACCCCGTACGGGTCCGACTCGTCCGGCACGTACTGCATGATCGCGATCAGCATCACCGCGACCGGGCGGCGGAAGTCCAGGATCTCCCGCGCGGCGTCCAGGATCACGCCGGTGTCGCGGATGTCGGCGTCGATGTAGGACGTGGCGCCGGCCGGGCTGCCGGTGAGCAGGGCCCGGGCGTGCGCGAGCACGACCGGGTCGTTGTCGACGTAGACGACGCGGCTGTCCGGGGCGGCGGCCTGCGCGACCTCGTGGGTGTTGTCGGCCGTCGGGATCCCGGTGCCGATGTCGAGGAACTGCCGCACGCCCCGTTCGGCGGCGAGGAACCGGACGGCGCGGGCCAGGAACGCCCGCGTGTTGCGCACCGAGGCGACCATGTCGGGCAGCGCCGCGATGGCCTGCTCAGCGGCCTCCCTGTCGGGCTCGTAGTTGTCCTTGCCGCCCAGCCAGTAGTCCTGGATGCGGGCGATGTGCGCGACGCTGGTGTCGAACGAGGGCGCGTCCGCGCCGTCATGCGTCTCCCCGGCCATCATGGGACCTCCAGACCTCCCGGCGCCGAGCCGCCGCCCAGCCTAGACCGGCATGATCGGCACGGTGGGCGGTTTGCGGAGGACGCGTCGGCGTGCGAGGCCGACGCCGCCAGGACCAGCAGGAGGATCGCCGCCGCGCCGAAGACGGCGTTGCCGGTCAGGGCGACGGGAACGGAGACGCCCATCTCCTTGGCGTGCGTGAACCCGACCCACACGTAGGTCAGCAGCGCGCCGCCCGCCAGCGCCAGCCGGTGGGAGGCGCCCCAGCCGCGGCTCCGCGACCAGCGCGCGCACAACGCGACGGCCCCGGCGAGCACGACGAACCATGCCGCCACCGGCCACCAGACCGACAATCCCTCCGGCAGCCGGTCGCGCAGCCAGTAGAGGCTCGTGACGGCGAAGGCCGCGGCGCCGACCGTCCATGGGCGCGGCGCGTCCGCGTCCGGCACGGGCGCCGGACGGCGGCCGAGGGCGAACGCCAGGGCGATCAGCCCGGCGATCGCGGCTCCCGCGACGGCGAACTGGTACGGGGACGCGACGAAGTGCTCCGACTGCGCCTGCGAGACGCCCAGCAGCACGGCGGCGGCGACGAAGAGCAGCCCGACGGCCGGCAGCCCGGCGCGCCCGAGCCAGGGCCGGCGCGGATCGCGCATGAACGCCTCCACGAGCGCGATCGGCACGCAGATGCTCCAGATCGTGTGCATCGACACGACGTCCTGCAGCATCTCCACGCTCGTGCCGAGCAGCGGGACGTGCGTCGACGCGTACGCCGACCCCATGTCGAACCCGCCGTAGTGCGGGTTCCACAGCATCTGGTCGACCGGCCCCTCCTCGATCAGGGCGTAGGAGGCCGCGAGCACGATCATCGTCGGCCAGCCGCGTCCGGTCCGCCGGGCGGTCTCGCGCACCAGCAGGGCGCCGCCGCCGTACAGCGGCGCCAGCAGGACCAGGCCGCCCAGTTCGGTGATCGGCTGGTTGCCGAGCAGGAACTCCCCCACCAGCGGCGCGAGCAGGAACAACGCCACGGCGGGCAGGAGCCGGCGGCGCACGGAACGGCACATGCTCGCGAGCCTAGGAACGGCGCCCCGGACGCCGAATCGGCCAACGGTCGATGCCCCGATGGCCACCTGGCCGTCCCGCCCGCTACCTCGGTTCGCCCCGCTCCGGGTCGTCGCCGCGCTGGTCAGCGTGCGGCGCCAGGTCCCAGTCCAGTTCCCACAGCCGGGTCGTTCCGTCGTCGCTCCCGGAGAGCGCGTACCGGCCGTCGGGCGTCACGGCCAGGGCGCCGACGCGGTCCCGGTGGCCGTCGAGGGTCCGGACGCACCGCCCGGTCGCGGCGTCCCACAGCCGGACGCCGGAGTCCTCGCCGCCGGACACCGCGAACCGCCCGCCGGCGGTGAAGCGGACCGCCGTCGCGTTGCCCGGACGCTCGTCGAACGCCCGGATCAGGGCGCCGGTCCCGGCGTCCCACGACCGGATCGGCCGCTCGCCGTACCCGCTGGACAGGATCGTCCGCGCGTCGGCGCCCAGGCACACCGACTTCACCCAGTGCCCGTGGCCGTGCTCGATCGTGCGCACGCACGCGCCGGCGTCCAGGTCCCAGAGCCGGATCGTGCCGTCGTTGCTCGCCGACGCCGCCAGCCGCCCGTCGCCGTGCAGCCAGGCCGCGTCGATCCGGGCCCGGTGGCCGGCCAGCGTCCGCACGCAGCGCGCCTCGTCCAGGTCCCACACCCTGACCGCGTAGTTGTGAGAGCAGGTGATCGCGGAACGGCCGTCGGCGCTGAGCGCGGCCGAGGTAGCGCCGCCGGTGGCGCGGCGGTCCAGCCCGGCCAGGCGCTCGCCGGTCGCGGCGGACCACAGCCCGACGGCGCCGGTGCCGCTCGCGGACAGGACCCGTTCGCCGTCGGCGCTCACCGCGACCACGTCCGCCGGAGCGCTCGTCTCGATCTCGTGCAGGAGCGTCCCCCGGTGCAGGTCCCACACGTGGACGGTGCCGATGCTGCTTCCGCACGCGGCGATCCGGCCGTCGCGCGACAGGCCGGCCGAACGGACGATCCGCGCCCCGGGCTCGGGGAGGACGCGCGCCGTCCATCCGCCGCGCGGCCGGGCCAGGCCGATGCGGCGGGACAGCGCCCACCAGGCGTCCAGGACCCGGGGCGCCCGCTCGTGGCCGGGGACCGCACGCGCCCTGGTGAGGAGTTCGCGGGCCTCGTGGAGGCGGCCGGCGGACAGCGCCCGCTCCGCCTCGTCGACCAGCCGTCCGGCATCGGCGGCCAAGCGGGACAGCTCCGCGTGGCGGCGTGGCCGGCTCGGCTGGAGTGCGGCGACCGGCTCGGCCTTCGGTGGCCAGGTCCAGGTGCGGGCCGTGCGGTCCTGGCCGAGGGAGATCCCCGACCGGCCGCCGGGGTCCATCAGCACGCCGAGGACCTCCTCGTCCCCGTGCCCGTCGAAGGTCCGCAGGCAGCGGCCTTCCGCGACATCCCACAGCCGTACGGCGCCGTCCTCACCGCCCGACAGCAGCCGCCGGCCGTCGGCGCTCAGCGACAGCGCCGCGACGAAGCCGGACGACCCGGCGAGCGTCCGGACGTGCCGGCCGTCGTCCAGGCTCCAGACGCCGATCCGGCGGTCGGCGGTGGCGATCACCGCGGTCCGGCCGTCGGCGCTCATGCCCATCGCGGTGACCGCCGCCGCGAGGTCGCCGTCCAGGACCACGCGGCACCGGCCCGCGCCGACGTCCCACAGCTGGACCGTGTAGCGCTCGCGGGCGGTGGCGAGGACCCGGCGTCCGTCCGCGCTCACCTCGACCGCCACGTCCGGGCCGTGGCCGCCGATCGTGAGGCGGGGCGTCCGGGCGGGCGGGTCCCAGACCAGGACGCGGCCGTCGCGGACGGCGGCCACGGCGACGCGTCCGTCTGCGCTCAGCCGGACGGACGTGACACCGAGCTCGCGCGCCGCCTGCCCGGTCGCGGCGGTCCACAGGCAGCGGCCGGACTCCAGGTCCCAGTACCGCATCACGGCGTCGAGTCCGACCGAGACGGCGAAACGCGCGTCGGCGCTCACGGCCACCGAGTCCACCTGACCGCGGTGCGCTTCCAGGCTCGACCGCTCCGTCCCGCCGGCCAGGTCCCACAGGCGGAGGACGCCGTCGGTGCCGCCGACGAGCGCGAGCCGCCCGTCCGGGGTGAACGCGACGGCCTGGAGGAGGCGGCGGAGCGGGTCCGCGTGCCCCGGCAGCGCGCGCGTTCCGGTGCGGGCGGCCCCGGCGGTCCGGCCGGTGTCGATCGCCCGCAGCGCCGCCGCGACCTGCGGTTCGCCGGGCCGTTCCCGCTCGGCGGCGGCGAGCAGCTCGCGCGCCGCGGGCAGGTCACCGCGCTCCATGTGCACCTGGGCGAGCAGGTACCGCGCCTCCCAGGAGTCGCCCGACTCGCGTCCGGCGACCTCGACCGCGGTGACGAGGTCCTCGTCCGTTGCCGCGCCCCGCCGCCAGCGCAGCAGCCCGGCGTTGTAGGTCGCCTGCAGGTGCCGTGGGTCGGCGAGGAGGGCCTGGGCGAACGCCTCGCCGGACGCGGCGGGACGGTCGAGGTCCAGCAGCGAGAGCGCCCGGTTGTTCAGCTCGTCCGCGCGCAGTTCGGCCTCGGCCGGCGCCGGGCGAGGGTGGGCGTGGCCGGTGACCTGCCGGTAGACGGCGTCCAGCTCGTCGGCGACCTCGGCCATCGAGGCGGGGCGGGCGGCGGGTTCCGCGCGCAGGCACCGTTCCAGCAGGTCCGCCAGGGCGGGCGGCAGTGCGGGCGGGCCCGGCTCCGCGGGGCCCTCGACGCGCAGCGCCGCGAGCGCCTCTCCCGCCGCCGCGCCGACCCGCCAGGTCGCCCCACCGTTGAACATCTCCAGCACCGACACCGCGAAGCTGTAGACGTCGGTGCGGCGATCGAGCGGCTCCCCCTGCAACTGCTCAGGCGAGGCGTACCGCACGGTCATCCCGGCGTTGGTCACCGGGTCGCCGTCCCCGCCGGGCGCCGCGGAGGTCACGGCCCGGGCCAACCCGAAGTCGGTGACCTTGGCGGTCCCGTCGCCGTCGAGCAGGACGTTGGCCGGTTTTATGTCCTGGTGGACGACGCCGCGCTCGTGCGCGTGCCGCAGCCCCCACGCCATCTGGATCGCGAGATCGAGGATCCGGGCGGCGGCGTCACCCTCGTACAGCGCGCGGTCGTCGATGCGTTCCTGGAGGCTGCCTCCCGCCACGTATTCGGCGAACACGCAGGGCACGCCGTCGAGCGTGCGCACGTAATGGCAGCCGCACACGTTGGGGTGCAGCCCGAGCGACACCCATGTCTCCGCCTCGGCGACGAATCGCTTCCGGCCGGAGGCGTCCGAGAACATCTCGGGGCGCGGACGCTTGACCGCCAGGTCCGTCCCCCAGGACAGGTGACGGACCCGGTACACCAGCCCCATGCCCCCGTGCTCGTTGACCCCGAGCACCGCGTACCGGCCGGCGACGACGTCCCCCACCCGCCACGGCAAGATCACACAGGAAGCGTAACCGACAAACAGACATTCTCGTCTACCAGGTGGCGTCCCCTTCACCGCGCAGGCTCCCGTCCGACCAGCCCGGGGCCCCGATCGCCGCCGCGAGCGCGACCGCGCCGACGCCGATCAGTACCGCGGTCGCGGCTACGGCTCCCACGTCGAAGAGCCGGCCGATGAGCAGGTCGCCCGCGAAGGCGAACAGGCCGGCGGCGGACTGCAGGACGCCGTAGTACGCGCCGAAGCGTCCGGGCGGGGCACGGCGGGCGGTGCGCTGGAAGATCGCAGGCTGGATCAGCCCGTTCGACACGCCGTTGAGGACGGCCGCCAGCAACAGGGGCACCACCTGGGTGCCGTCCAAGGGCGCGAGTATGAAGAACGCCGCCGCGGCGCACAGCAGACCGAGGCGCAGCACCCACGGACGCTCGCCGCGGTGACCGGCGGCCACGAAGGGCTGGGCGGCCGCGGCCACCGCCGCCAGGACGCAGAAGCAGAGCGTCGCCGCGGCCGGGGTGAAATCCAGCAGCGGGACGGCGGTCAGCATGCCGTTGGCCAGCAGCGTCGTCGGTGCGGTCGCGAGCGCGAAGAGCAGGAAGGCGCGGTCGCCGAGCACCGTCCGCACGCCCGCGAGGAGTTCCCTTCGTGGTCTCGCCGCGGGCTTCCGTCCGCGATTCGGGATCAGCAGGAACAGCACGCCGCCGACCGTCCAGAGGGCGGCCGCCGTCGCGGCCAGCGGCGTGAACCCTCGCCCGAGCGAGAGAAGGGCGAGGCCCAGGACGGGGCCGAGCACCGTTGCCGCGTGCTGGGTCGCGACGAACCCGGCGAACCCGCCTGGCCGCCGGTCCGGGCCGACGCCGGCCAGCAGGCACTGGGCCGCCGGGTTGTAGAGCGCGCCGCCGGCGGCGAGGACGACGGCCGCGCACAGCAGCGGCCCGATGCCGTCCACCGTGCCGAGCAGGACGAACCCTAGCGCGCGCAGGACGCAGGCGATCGCTCCGGTACGGCGCGGGCCGAGCAGGTCGGTGACCGCGCCGACCGGCAGCAGCAGCGCGGACTGCAGGCCGGCTTGAACCCCGAGGATCAGCCCGACCGCTCCGGCGAGCAGCCCCAGATCGTGCCGCAGGTGGGCGACCAGGTGCGCCGCCACCGCGAAGTAGCCCAGGCAGGCGGCGAGCTGGATCGCGATCACGGTCGTGATCACCCTGCGGCCGGCCGGTTCCCCGGCGGAGCGGGCGTCCGCCGGGGCGGGAGTATCGACGATCACTCGCCGCAGCACACCAGAAAGATGGGCGATGTCCCAACACGGGTCTCCAGCACGCCTGCACCCACGTGCGAAGATACGGTTTCTGCTATCGATCGATGATCCATATCGGGCTTGGACGCCGGCGGCGCGGCCGTGCTGTCATGACCGCCATGCCCAGCTCCCCGGGAACCGCGGAAAGCGGGTTCCACCCGATGCGCGCCGAAGGGCGCGGGCCCTCCCGCCGCGCCGTGCTGATCAGCGCGGCGCTCCTGCCGCTCGCGGGGTGCGATGACCACCGCCGTTCCAGCCCGACGCCCTCGGCGCCGGGACGCCGCACGCCCGCCTCCCCGGACACTTCGCGGTTCGCCGCGCTGGAACGCAAGCACGGCGCCCGTCTGGGCGTCTACGCCGTCGCGACCGGCACCGGGGCCACGGTCGCCTACCGCGCGGACGAGCGGTTCGCGTTCTGCTCCACCTTCAAAGCGCTCGCCGCGGCCGCCGTGCTGCACGGCAACCCGGTGAGCCATCTCGACAAGCGCGTCACCTATACCAGGGCCGACGTCGACTCCATCTCGCCGATCACCAAGGACCACATCGCGACGGGGATGACGATCAGGCAGCTGTGCGACGCCGCCATCCGGTACAGCGACGGCACCGCCGGCAACCTGCTGATGCGCGACATCGGCGGCCCCGCCAGGCTGACCGCCTACCTGCGCGGCCTCGGCGACAGCGTGGGCCGCATGGACGACTACGAGCCCGAACTCAACAAGATCGGCCCGGGCGACCCCCGCGACACCACCACGCCCCGCGCCATCGCCGCCGACTACCGCGCACTCGTGCTCGGCGACGCGCTGCCCGCCGGCAAGCGCGCCCTGCTCAAAGACTGGATGCTGCGCAGCAGGACCGGCGCCACCCGCATCCGCGCAGGCCTGCCCAAGGGCTGGACGGTGGCCGACAAGACCGGCAACGGCAACTGGGGCCGCGTCAACGACGTCGCCATCGCGTGGCCGCCCGAGGGCGCCCCGCTGGTGATGGCCGTCATGACCGACCGCCCCGGATTCGGCACGCCGTACAGGGACGCCCTGATCGCCGAAGCCACGACCCACATCGTCGCCCAGCTCGCGACGTGACGCCCGCGCCGCGCGCCCATTGGGTCTTGCCGGAGCGCGGGCGGTGAACTGTACTTGAGCCGAGGCGGCCGGCCCGATCGCCGTCTCCGACCTTCCCGCGCCGCATCCGAGGATCGCCGGTGGACACTGCACGGAAAGGCGCCGTCGGCCTGGTGGTGGTCGCGCTGATCATCTGGGCCGCGTTCATCGTGTGGTGGGCCACGGACGCCTACTCGGCCGCGCATCACCTGAGCGCCACGGACTGGCAGGGCAACCACCGCGCCAAGGTGCGCCTGCTGCACAAGGCGTTCGTGGTCGGCGGCCTGCCTCCGCTGGGCGCCGCCCTCGCCTGGGTGTTCGGTCCGCTGGTGGCGCGCTCGAAACCGGTGCCGCTGTGCACCGCGGTGGGGTTCCTGACCGGCGCGCTGGGCCTGGGAGTGGCCGCCGTCGTCGAGTTCGCCATCGCCCTGTCCCGCTTCGAATTCGTCTTCTAGTCCGCATCGCGGGTGCGCCCGGCGCGGTGGATGGGCGAGGATCGGGATCATGGGATTGTCGACGGCGTTCACGGACATGTTCGGCGTGGCGCACCCGATCGCCCTCGCCCCGATGGGCGGGTCGGCCGGTGGGGCGCTGGCGGCGGCGGTCTCGCGCGGCGGCGGCCTCGGCCTGCTGGGTGCCGGAAACGGCGACCCGGACTGGCTGGCCCGCGAACTGCCGGTCCTGGCCCGCGAGGTCGCGGGCAAGCCGTGGGGCATCGGCTTCCAGACCTGGGCGATCGACGACGGCGCGATCGCGCGGGCGCTGGAGCACGGGCCGGACGCGGTGATGCTGTCCTTCGGCGACCCCGGCCCGTTCGCGGAGCGCGTCCGCGCCGCGGGCACGGCCCTGATCCTTCAGGTGACGGACATGGAGGAGGCCCGCAGGGCGGTGGACCTGGGCGCGGACGTGATCGTGGCGCAGGGCACCGAGGCCGGCGGGCACGGCGCGCGGCACGGGCGGTCCACGCTGCCGTTCGTCCCGGTCGTCGTGGACCTGGCGGCGCCGGTGCCAGTGCTGGACATCGTGCGGGGCTCTCGGTGGCCGGCGCGGTACACCGCGCGCACACTCGCCCATCCTTTCCTGGACGAATGGCGCGGCCGGGAGGACGAGCTCGCCGCGTCCGCCGACGCCAAGCAGGCGTACCGGGACGCGGTGGCGGCGGCGGAGGTCCCCGCGCAGCCGCGGTGGGCGGGCGAGGGCGTCGACCTCATCGACGACCTGCCGTCCGCCGCCGACCTGGTCGGCGCCCTGGCCGTCCAGGCCGAGGAGGCCCTGGCCCGGGCCGGCGGACGGTGACCGCGATGGTGAAGTGCGGCCGGTGCGGCACCGCGCGGAGCCCCGGCGAGGGGATGCCGCCGCTCGCCGAGTTCGGCCGGGCCGGATGAGCGCCGGGCCGGAGGCCGCGCCGCCGGAGTGCCGCGAACCGGTCGACGCGGCACCGCGGCGGACGGCCGGGCGGCTGGCGGCGGCCGTCCTGCCGGTCGTGTTCGTGCCGATCTGGAGCAGCGGCTACCTCGCCGGGACGATCGGGGCGCGCAGCGGCGCGTCGCTCGCCCTGGTCGCCTGGCGGTTCCTCGTCGCGTTCGCCGTCCTCGGGGCGGTCTCCCTCGCCACCCGAGCGCCGTGGCCGAAGGAGCGGCGGACGTACGCGCACCTGCTCGTCACGGGCGTGCTGCTGCAGACGGTGCAGCTCGGCGGGGTGTTCTTCGGGCTGGCGCACGGGGTGCCGGCGGGGCTGTCGTCGCTGATCCTGAGCGCCTGCCCGCTGATCGTCGCGGCGGTCGCGGTCCCGATGTTCGCCGAGCGGCTGACCGGACGGCAGTGGGCCGGCCTCGCGCTCGGGCTGGCGGGCGTCGTCGTCTGCGTCAGCGGGAACCTGTCCGGCGGGGCGCGGACCGCCGGGTACGCCTACACGGGCCTGGCCCTGGCCGGCCTCGCCGCGGGGACGCTCTACCAGAAGCGGTTCGGCGGCTCGGTGGACCTGCGGACGGGGACCACCGTGCAGCTCCTCGGCGCGGCGCTCACCACGTTCCCGCTGGCGATGGCGCACGGCGGGCTGCGCGTCCCGCTGACCGGGCAGGCGCTCGGGTCGCTGGCATGGCTGGCGGTCGTCAACTCGATCGGCGCGCTCGTGCTGCTGTTCGTCCTGCTACGGCGCGGCACGGGCGGCGCGGCGACCAGCCTGCTGTACCTGGTGCCTCCGGTGACCGCCGTGCTCGCCGTCCCGATCCTCGGCCAGGCCCTCACCGCGAGCGTGATCGCCGGCATGGCGGTCTCGGGGGCCGGCGTCCTGCTCGTGCTGGCCCGCACACCCCGGCAGGCGCCGCCACGGCGGCCCTGGCATCGTGTCCTTGATCGGTCCCGTGGTCCGCGGGACGGTGCCCGCGCCGGGGAAGGAGACGCAGGATGAGCACCTTCATCGTCGTCGGAGCCGGTCTCGCCGGCGCGGCGACCGCGTGGCAGCTGACCCGGCGGGGGCACGAGGTCACCGTGCTGGAACGCTCCACCCCGGCCAACGCCGAGGGCAGCTCGCATGGATCCGCGCGCATCCTCCGCTACGCCTACCCCGACCCGTTCTACGCGCTGCTGGCCGTCGACGCGCGGCGCGAATGGGACGAGCTGGAACGCCTCGCGGGCGAGCGGCTCGTCAGCCCGGCGGGGGCGCTGGACTTCGGCCCCTCGCGGGCCCCGGCGGACCTGGCGGCCGTGTTCGAGGAGGCCGGCGTCGAGCACGAACTGCTCACGGCCGGCGAGGCGGCCGCGCGCTGGCCGCAGTTCGACTTCGGCGGCGGGGACGTGCTGTGGCACCCGGCCGCCGGGGTGATCGACGCGGAGTCCGCGGTGGCGGCGATGGTGCGGCTGGCGCGGGCCGGCGGCGCCCGGATCGAGACCGGATGGCCGGTGGCCTCGGTCGAGCGCGTGCACGCCGGCCTCCGCGTGGTCGGCTCGGACGGGCGCGCCGAGGAGGCCGAGAACGTCGTCGTCACGGCCGGCGGCTGGCTGCCCGGCCTGCTCGGCGACCTCGGCCTGCCGGCGGCGTTCCTGTCCGGGTTCCCGCCTCTGCAGGTGATGCAGGAGAACGCCTACCACTTCCCCTACCGCGCCGGCTCGGGCGGACCGTGGCCGACGTTCATCCACGGGACCCGCGACATGCTGGTCTACGGCCTGCCGGGCGGGCGCGACGCCGTCCTTCCCGACGGCCGGTCCGGGCTGAAGGTGGCCGAGTACAACGGCGGTCGGCCGATCTTCAGCGCGGCGGCGCAGGACGGCGTGATCGACCCCGCCAACCGGGACCGGGTCGCGGAGTACGTCCGCCGGACCCTGCCCGGCCTCGTCCCCGAGCCCTACGCCGAGACGACCTGCCTGTTCACCAACACCCCGACCGAGGACTTCGTGATCGACGGCGTCGGCGGGATCACCGTCGCCTCGCCCTGCTCGGGGCACGGCGCCAAGTTCGCGCCGCTGCTCGGCCGGATCATCGCCGACGCGGCGACCGGCGAGCGCCCAGCCCCGGCGCGATTCCGAGTAGATCGACGGGAATAGTTGGGAATAGGGAGGCTCCGGCCCGGGTTGCCGCCCGCATGAGCATCGGAGTAGCGCTGCATCCAGGCCAGACCGGAAACGCCGTCGACGATGTGGTCGCGGAGGCGAAACGCGCCGAGGCCGCGGGGTTGGACTCCGTCTGGCTCGGGCAGCGGTTCGACTACGACGCGATCGGGCTCGCGGGGCTGGTGGGCCGCGAGGCGCCCGGCCTGACCGTGGGGACGTCGGCCGTGCCGATCTTCGGGCGGCACCCGATCCTGGTCGCGAGCCAGGCGCAGACCGCACAGGCCGCGACGCACGGCCGGTTCGAGCTGGGCCTCGCGCTGGGCGCCAAGAGTTTCGTCGAGCCGGTGTTCGGCGTCCCGTACGACCGGCCCGTCACGCGGCTGGCGGAGTTCCTCACCGTGCTGCGGTCCCTGACCGAGACCGGCACCGCGGACTTCCACGGCGAGACGCTGACCGCCGCGCCGCCGATGCCCGCCGCCGTGCCGGGCGCGGAGCCCGCCGTTCCGCTCCTGGTCGCCGCGATGGGGCCGCGGGCCCTGCGCGTCACCGGCGAGCTGGGGGACGGGACGCTGCCGTTCCTGGCGGGCCCGCGGGCGCTCGGCGAGCACATCGTCCCGGCCATCACCGCGGCCGCCGCGAGCGCCGGGCGCCCGGCTCCCCGCGTCATCGCCCTGCTCCCCGGGGTGGTGACCGGCGACGTCGAGGCGGCGCGGGAGGCGGCCGCCCAGCAGTTCGCGTTCTACGACCGGATCCCCTCCTACCAGCGGGTCGTCGCGCTGGAAGGCGCGTCCAAGGCCGCGGAGCTGCTCGTCGCGGGAGACGAGGAGACCGTCGCGGCCGGAGTCCGGCGCTACTTCGACGCCGGCGCGACGGACGTCGTCCTCACCCAGACGGGCCTCACGGGTCCGGCCGACCAGGCCACGACGTGGCGCGTTCTGGGCGACCTGGCGGGCGCCTCGGCTTCCGCCGCCACCGGATGAGAGCGCTCATCGGGGGCGCGCGGCGACGACGGTCACCGGAGGCCCAGGACGGTCCTCACGGGACCCGTTCGACCTGGCGGCGGCCGAGGGCGGCGAGGCGGTCGGCAAGGGCGGCGGCCTGGGCGCGGATCTCGGGGACGGCCGTGGTCTCGTAGCGGACGCCGCGCAGGGGCGGCCCGAGGGCGAACAGGTCGCCGTGGGGCCGCCCCGCCGCGTCGCGGACGGCGCCGCCGGGGTCCGCGTCCAGCCCGAGGCCGAGCGGCCCGGGACGGGCGATGCCCGCGGCGACGAGGCCGGACAGCAGCGTGTCGGTCCCGGGGGCGCCCGCGGGCCCGGTGCCGTTGACGAGCCAGCCGACCGCCAGCTCCGAAATCCCGTCGTCGGTCCCGATGCGCACGGCGAGCCGGTCCTCCGCGCCGGCCCGGACGTCGTCGACGCGGCCGCGGTGGACGCGCAGGCGGCCGCCGGCGCGCAGCGCCTCGATCCGGGCGGCGGAGGCCGGCGGGATCCGGTGGCGGTGCACCTCCCAGTGCCGGGCGACCAGGTCGAGGAAGCGCCGCCGGTCGGCGTCGGACAGCCGGGCCCACAGGGCGGGGACGTGCGGCCGGACGGCGTCGACGAAGCCGTGCCACTCCCCGCCGTTGCGGCTCACGGCGAGCCTCGCCCAGCGCAGCAGCTCGCGCAGGCTCGTCGGCTCGGCGGGCAGGACGAGGTCGGCTTCGGGCGGGCGCGGCGGCGGATGGTGGGGCCGGGGCAGCAGCCCGTGCCGGGACACGGCGTGGACGACGCGGTCCGGATGCGTCCGGCTCAGGCTGATGGCCAGGTCGACCATGGTCAGTCCGGTGCCGACGATCAGCACGGGCGCGTCGTCGTCGATGGCGTCGAGGGCGCCGCGCCGCCACGGGTCCGCGATGTAGCGGGGCGGGGGCGGTTCCCAGGGCAGGCGTCCCGGCTGCTGGTTGCCGACGGCGAGCACGACCGCGTCGGCCCGGTGGGACGTGCCGTCGGCGAGGCGGAGCGTCCAGCCTCCGGCGGGCTCCGCCGCGAGGGAGAGGACGGTGCCGGTCAGCTCGGTCAGGTGCCCGGGCCGTCCGCGCGCCGAGGTGTCGAGGAGATCCCGCAGGTAGCGGCCGTACAGCGGGCGCGGGAGGAAGTCCTCGCCGGACGCCTCGATGCCCTGCGCGCGCGTCCAGTCGAGGAGGTGGCCGGGCTCGCCCTCGACACCGCTCATGTTCGCCGCGCGGGCGTTCAGCAGGTGGTGCGGGTCGCCGGTGGAGTACGCCTGGCCGCGCCCGTGCAGCCCCCACCGGTCGATGAGCAGGAGGCGCGGCACCGGGCCGGGGCGGCGCAGGAGGTGCGCGGCCACCAGCGTCGCGCTCGCGCCGCCGCCGGCCACGGCGACCAGGGGCTCGTCTCCGCTGCCAGCGGCGTGGTCGGCCATGCCTCCGAGAGTAGCTGATATTTCCTACAAGAATTATCCATTTTGCTCGCCGGCGGCACGCTCTCGATCTCCGGGTAGGACCCTGGTGACGCCCATTGGAGACGATCGGCACATGACGACGGCACCTGGTTCCGACGAGCGGATGCGCTTCACGCACCGCACCCTGCCCCAGCGGGTCCGGTTCGCCCCGGGCGACGCCGCCGCCGCGCTCGCCGAGGAGGTCACCGCCCTCGGCGCGTCCCGCGTGATGGTGATCGCGGCGGCGGGCAAGGCGGAGGTCGCGCGGCGGGTCGCCGACGGCCTCCCGGTCGCGCACTGGCACCACGAGACCGCCATGCACGTGCCGGTGCCGGTCGCCGAACGCGCCCGCGCCGCGGCCCGCGAGCACCGGGCCGACGCGCTCGCCTGCGTCGGCGGCGGGTCCACCACCGGGCTCGCCAAGGCGGTCGCGCTCACGACCGGGCTGCCGATCGTGGCGGTGCCGACGACGTACGCCGGCTCCGAGGCCACCGACGTCTGGGGCCTCACCGGCAACGGCCGCAAGACCACCGGCGCCGACGACCGCGTCCTCCCCCGCGCGATCGTCTACGACGCCGCGCTCACGCTCACGCTTCCCGCGGACCTCAGCGCCGCGTCCGGGCTCAACGCGCTGGCGCACTGCGTGGACGCGATGTGGGGCCCGCGCGCCGACCCGATCGACCGGGCACTGGCCGGCGAGGGCATCCGGGCGCTGCGGACCGGCCTGCCCCGGGTGGTGGACGACCCCGGCGGGCTCCCCGGTCGCGAGCTCGCCCTCTACGGCGCCTACCTGGCCGCGGTCGCGTTCGCGTCCGCCGGCTCCGGGCTGCACCACAAGATCTGCCACGTGCTGGGCGGGATGTTCGACCTGCCGCACGCGCGGACCCACGCGGTCGTCCTGCCGCACGTGCTCGCCTTCAACGCGCCGGCCGCCCCGGACGCCGAGGCGCGGATCGCCGCCGCCTTCGGCACCGGGACCGCGATCGCCGGGCTGGACCGGCTGCGCGCCCGGCTGCACGCCCCGACCGCCCTGCGCGACCTGGGCATGCCCGGGGACGGGATCGCGGCCGCGGTCCGGGCCGTCCTCGGCGCCGTCCCCGCGAACAACCCCCGCCCCGTCACCGCCGACGACCTGACCGCCCTGCTGCGCGCCGCATGGGAAGGAACCGAGCCCCGATGACCGAGGACCGCACGACGCCCGACGCCACCGCCGCCGCGGAGCAGGACCGGCGCGAGGAGGAACTCCTCGCCCGGGTGCTGCGCTCGTTCGACGGCTGCGCCGACCCCCGGCTCAAGGAACTGATGCGCGCGCTCGTCCGGCACCTGCACGCCTTCCTGCGCGAGGTCCGGCTCACCGAGGACGAATGGTGGAGGGCGATCGCGTTCCTCACCCGGACCGGCCACGTCACCGACGACCGGCGCCAGGAGTTCGTCCTGCTCTCCGACACGCTCGGCGCGTCGATGCAGACGATCACGATCAACAACCGGGCCTACCGGGACGCCACCGAGGCGACCGTGTTCGGGCCGTTCTTCGTCGACGGCGCGCCGCGGATCGAGCTCGGCGGCGACATCGGCGGCGCCGCGCCCGGCGAGCCGTGCTGGGTGGAGGGGACGGTGCGCGACGCGAGCGGCGCCCCCATCCCGGATGCCCGCATCGACGTGTGGGAGGCGGACGCCGACGGCTTCTACGACGTCCAGTACGACGACGGCCGCACCGCCGGGCGGGCGCACCTGTTCACCGGCCCTGACGGGGCGTACCGGTTCTGGGCCGTCACGCCGACGCCGTACCCCATCCCGGACGACGGGCCGGTCGGCGCGATGCTCGCCGCCGTCGGCCGCTCCCCCATGCGCGCCTCGCACCTGCACTTCAAAGTGACCGCCGCCGGGCACCGCACCCTGGTCACCCACATCTTCGTGCGCGGCGACGACCTGCTGGACGCCGACAGCGTCTTCGGCGTCCGGGAGTCGCTGGTCAAGGACTTCGAACGGCTGCCGGCGGGCACGCCGACCCCCGACGGCCGGGCGGTCGGCGGCACGTGGTCGAGGACCCGATTCGACATCGTCCTGGCCCCCGCCGGCGCGTGACCGGCGCGCCGCCTCCTCGTCCGGATCCACGGTCACGCCCGTCGCCTTCCGCCCGTCTGCGCCCGATCCCTTGACGTTCCCACAGATCTAGGCGTAAACAAATGGAAACGGACGCGAAACGGCGGTGAACCAACAGTGAGCTGCGAACGGCGCCGAGGCGGTGGGCGATGATCGTCACGCTGACGCTGAACCCGAGCCTGGACCGCACGATCGACGTCGACCGGCTCGTCACGGGCACGATGACGCGGGCGCGGTCCGCGCGCATCGACCCCGGCGGCAAGGGCGTGAACGTGTCCCGCGCGCTGCTGGCCAACCGGGTGCCGACGGTCGCGGTCGTCACCTCCGGCGGCGCGGACGGCGAGCAGCTCGTCCGGCTACTGGAGGGCGACGGCATCGCCGTCCACGCCGTCCCGGTGGCGGGGCGGACCCGCTCGAACGTGACGATCGTGGAGCCCGACGGCGTCGTCACCAAGCTCAACGAGCCGGGCGAGCCGCTGTCGCCCGCCGAGCTGGACGCGGTCGCCGGCGTCGTGCTCGACGAGGCCGAGGGCGCGAGCTGGGCGGTGACCTGCGGCAGCCTGCCGCCGGGGGTGCCCGACGACATCTACGCCCGGCTGTGCGCGTTCTTCACCTCCGCCGGGGTGCGGGTCGCCGTCGACGCCAGCGGCCCGGCGCTGCTGGCCGCCGTCGGCGCGGGCCCGCACCTGGTCAAGCCGAACCGGGAGGAGCTCGCCGAGGCCGTCGGGCGGCCGGTCGCCAGCGTCGGCGACGCGGTCGAGGCGGCCCGGGAGCTGCGCGAGCGCGGTGCGGGGACCGTGCTCGCCAGCCTGGGCGCCGACGGCGCCGTCCTCGTCGGCGAGGACGGCGTCACGATCGGGACGGCGCCCGTCGCCGAGCCGCGGAGCACGGTGGGCGCGGGCGACGCGCTGCTCGCCGGGTTCCTCGCGGCGGGCGCGGACGGCGCCCCGGCGCTGGCCGAGGGGCTGGCCTGGGGAGCCGCCGCGGTGCGGCTGCCGGCCAGCCGGATGCCGGGCCCGGACGACATCCGGCGCGACATCGTCCGCATCGACGCCCGGCCGGACCTCGGCCGTTCGCTCATCGCCTGATCCTCACGCAGACCCCCCGAACCCTGAGGAGGCCGAGATGGCCGCTGCGTACACACCAGCCGTCAGCGGAAGCGGGCTGAAAGCCGGAGTCCAGCGCCTGGGCGGCCATCTGGCCGGGATGGTGATGCCCAACATCGGCGCGTTCATCGCGTGGGGGCTGGTCACCGCGCTGTTCATCCCGACCGGCTGGCTTCCGAACAAGCACTTCGGGGAGCTGGTCGACCCGACCATCACCTACCTGCTGCCGATCCTCATCGGCTACACCGGCGGCCGGATGGTGCACGGCCAGCGCGGCGCGGTCGTCGGCGCGGTCGCCACGATGGGCGTCGTGGTGGGCTCCAAGATCCCCATGTTCCTCGGCGCGATGATCGTCGGGCCGTTCGCCGCCTACCTGCTGAAGAAGGTGGACGGCTACATCCAGGAGCGGACCCGCACCGGGTTCGAGATGCTGGTCGACAACTTCACCGCCGGCATCGTCGGCGGCGCCGTGGCCGTGTTCGGCGTCTGGGGCGTCGGCCCGATCGTCCGGCAGGTGACCAAGGGCGCCGGCAGCGGCGTCGAGTGGCTGATCCACCACCACCTGCTGCCGCTGGCGTCGGTGCTGATCGAACCGGCGAAGGTGCTGTTCCTCAACAACGCGGTGAACCACGGCGTGCTCGCCCCGCTGGGCTTCGCGGAGGCCGCGAAGGACGGCAGGTCGATCCTGTTCATGCTCGAGTCGAACCCGGGCCCGGGGCTGGGCGTGCTGCTGGCGTACCTGCTGTTCGGCCCGCGGTCGCTGCGGCCGAGCGTGCCCGCCGCGATCATCATCCACTTCCTCGGCGGCATCCACGAGATCTACTTCCCCTACATCCTGATGAAGCCGCGGCTCATCCTCGCGGCCATCGCCGGCGGCGCGGCGGGCATCGCCACCTTCATGGCCACCGACGCGGGGCTGGTCGCGACGCCGTCGCCCGGCAGCATCTTCGCCTACGTCGCCGAGACGCCCAAGCACGGCTGGGTCGGCGTCTACCTGGGCATCCTCATCGCCGCGGCCGTCTCGTTCGCGGTCGGCGCGGCGCTGCTCGGGTTCGGGAGGTTCGCCGAGAAGAAGCCGGACGAGGCCGGCGCGGAGGCGCCCGGCGGCGGCACCTCCGAGACCGCCGCGGAGGACCCGGCCGGGGCCGCCCCGGAGGACCCGGCCGGCGGCGCCGGCGCCCCGGCCGCACGAGAGACCGCCAGCCCCTCACCCCAGGAGGCGTGACCCCAGATGGACGGCAAGGACATCCGCAAGATCGTCGTGGCGTGCGACGCCGGGATGGGCAGCAGCGTCATGCTCGCGAGCAGCCTCCGCAAGGAGCTGCGGAAGGCCGGCGTCACCGTCGAGCACACCCCGGTGAACTCCATCCCCGGCGACGCCGACATCGTCGTCTGCCACGCGGGCCTCGGCGCCCGCGCCAGGAACAGCGCACCGGACAAGCCGGTCGTCACCTTCCAGGTGTTCCTCGGCGACCCGGCGGTGGCCCGCCTGGTGAAGGCCGTCAAGGACGGCGGCGAGATCGGTGCTTGACCTGCTGGCCCGCTCCGCCGTCCGGCTCGACGCGGCCGCGGCCGACCGGGACGACGCCGTCCGCCAGTGCGGGCGGGCGCTCGTCGCGGCCGGCGCGGCCGAGCCCGGCTACGTCGACGCGATGCTCGACCGCGAGCGGACGGTCTCCACGTACGTGGGCGAGGGCGTCGCGATCCCGCACGGCACGCTCGCCGGGAAGGAGCTGGTGCACCGCGACGCGCTGTGCGTCCTGCGCTTCCCCGGCGGGGTGGACTGGAACGGCGAGCGGGTCGCGCTGTGCGTCGGCATCGCCGCCCGCGGCGACGGCCACGTGCGGATCCTGGCCGAGCTCGCGCAGATCCTGCTCGACCCCGGCCGCGCGCGGAGGCTGCGCGAGACCGCCGACGCCGACGAAGTGATCCGGCTCCTGCGGCCGGACGGAGAGGAGATCGCCCCGTGAAGGTCGCCCGCTTCCACGCCCCCGGCGACATCCGCGCCGAGGACGCGCCCGAACCGGAACCCGGCCCCGGCGACGTCAAGATCAGGGTCCGCAACTGCTCGACCTGCGGCACCGACGTCAAGATCTTCAGGTTCGGGCACCACCACATCCGGCCGCCGCGCGTCATGGGGCACGAGATCGCCGGCGAGGTCGTCGCGGCCGGCGCGGACGTGACCGGCTGGGCGCCGGGCGACCGGGTCCAGGTCATCGCCGCCATCCCGTGCGGGCGGTGCGAGGAGTGCCGCCGCGGCCACCTCACCGTGTGCCCCGACCAGGAGTCGATGGGGTACCACTACGACGGCGGGTTCGCCGAGTACACCATCGTGCCCGCCAAGGTGCTCGCCGTCGACGGCCTCAACCGGATCCCGGACGGGGTCGGGTTCGCCGAGGCGTCCGTCGCCGAACCGCTCGCCTGCGTGCTGAACGGCCAGGAGCTCGCCCGGGTCGGGGACGGCGACGACGTCGTGGTGATCGGCGCCGGCCCGATCGGCTGCCTGCACGTCCGGCTGGCCCGTGCCCGCGGCGCCGCGCGCGTGTTCCTCGCGGACATCAACCCGGAGCGGCTGGAGATGTCGGCCGGCCGGGTCCGCCCCGACGCCGCGATCACCGGCCCGGACCTGGTCGAGCAGGTGCTGAAGCTGACCGACGGGCGCGGCGCCGACGTCGTCGTCACCGCCGCCGCGTCGGGCGCCGCCCAGGAGCAGGCGCTGCGGATGGCCGCCCGGCAGGGCCGGATCAGCTTCTTCGGCGGCCTGCCGAAGGACGACCCGGTCATCGCCTGCGACTCCAACCTGGTGCACTACCGGGAGCTGACGCTCGTCGGGGCGAACGGGTCCAGCCCCGCGCACAACGCCCGCGCCCTGCGGCTGATCGCCACCGGCGCGGTGCCCGTCGCCGACCTGATCACCGACCGGCTGCCGCTGGACGGCGTCCTCGACGCCATCGGCACCGTCGCCCGCGGCGCCGCGATCAAGGTCACCATCGAACCCTGACAGGAGCCGGCATGCCCCAGCGAACCGTGACCATCGCCTCCCGCACCGGGCTGCACGCGCGGCCCGCGAACCTGTTCGTCCAGGCCGCCGCGGCGCAGGGCGTCCCCGTCCGGATCCGGGCCGGGGACCGCTCCGCGCCCGCCAACAGCATCCTCGCCGTGCTGGCCCTCGGCGCCGCGCACGGCACCGAGGTGACGCTGGAGGCCGACGACGGGCCCGGCGCCGACGCGGCGCTGGACGCGCTCGCCGCCCTGCTCGCCCGCGACCTGGACGCGGAGGAGCCGGCCGGCGCCTGACCCGCTTCGCGCCCGCGTCCCGGGTCCGGCGACCAGGGGCGCGGGCCGTCAGACCCTGACGACCTCGGGGCCGGCCGCGGCGAGCTCCGCGGCCAGCCCCGCGTCCAGGCCGGTGTCGGTGATCAGCACGCTGATGTCGCTCAGGTCGGCGAACCGGGCCAGGTAGTCGTTGCCGATCTTGGTGTGGTCGGTGAGCACCACGCTGCGCCGGGACGCCCGGATCATCGCCGACTTCATCGCGGCCTCGGCCGGGTCGGGCGTCGTCAGCCCCGCCTCGACCGAGCAGCCGTTGGTGGCCATGAACGCCACGTCGACGCGCAGCCGGTCGAGCGGGCGCATCGCCCAGTCGTCGACCGTCGCCAGCGTCCGCCCCCGCACCCGGCCGCCGAGCATGATCACGCTGAGGTTCGACCGGGTCGCGAGCACCGTGGCCAGCGGCGGGGAGTTGACGATGACGGTCAGCTCGCGGTCGCTCGGCAGC
The DNA here is from genome assembly GCF_040651755.1 of Actinomadura sp. NPDC048394. Taxonomy (NCBI): domain Bacteria; kingdom Bacillati; phylum Actinomycetota; class Actinomycetes; order Streptosporangiales; family Thermomonosporaceae; genus Actinomadura; species Actinomadura sp. NPDC048394. The sequence goes on from NZ_JBEZJL010000027.1 coordinate 89,654, forward strand.
ACCTGGACGAGCCGCCCGGTCGTGGTCCCCGCGTCGATGACGACGGACCCGTCGGCGGGCAGCTCGGCGAGGGCGGCCTTCGCGATGCGCTCCTTCTCCGCCGTCATCACCGCGTCGCGGGCCGCGAGCGCCGGCTCGAAGCCGAGCCGCTCGACGGGGATCGCGCCGCCGTGCACGCGGCGCAGCGTCCCCGAGCGCTCCAGCGCCGTCAGGTCGCGGCGGATCGTCTCCATCGTGACGCCGAAGTCCTCGGCGAGGGTCATGACGTCCACCCGCCCGGCCTCGCGCGTGCGGCGGAGGATCTCCTGCTGCCGTTCCTCGGCGTACATGTCGGGCCACCACCGAATCCCACGTTGTTTTCTCTGTGCATAGCCCCGGATATGTGGCGCCGTCAAACCCCGGGGCGGGTGTTCAGCAGTCCGCTCGCAGGCCGGTCAGCGTCGTGCGGACGAGGCGGTGGACCGCCGCCTCCTCGTGCAGGGCACCGGCCGCGGCCAAAGCGTGCAGGCAGTAGGCGGCGAGCTCGCCGGCGGGCACGTCCTGCCGGACGGCCCCGGCGGCGGCCGCATCGGCGATCAACTCCCGGACGAACGCGTGGAGCCGCCGGTGGGCCGCGGCGACGTGCTCGCCGCGGTGCAGCCCGGCGGCCGCCCCGGTGTCGTGGGCCGCGCGGTGGGACACCATCGCCGCGTACCCGGCCAGCACCGCCTCCAGCCGCCGTCCGGCTCCTTCGTTCCCGTCGCGGATCTCGTGCAGCCGCTCCAGGTGGGCGTCGATCTGGCGCTCGTGCCACGCGCGCAGGATCGCGTCGACGTCCGGGAAGTACTTGTAGAGAGTGGCGCGTCCGATGCCGGAGTCCTTGGCGACCTGCGACATGGTCACGCCGGTCGGCCCGTGCGCGGCGACGAGCGCGGCGGCGGCGTCGAGGACCGCCTCGCGCACCGCGTCGCGGTGCGCCGCGACCGTCTCGCTCCAGAGCTTCGGCATGCCGCGATCATACAGCGCGTCCCTAATGGAGACATCTGTCTTGACATAGACACTGTGTATCGCAAAAGCTGGGGCCGGTCGCGCCCGACCGGGGCCGCGCCGTCGAGAGGGAGCCGCTCATGTCCGATCTGCCTTCGCACCCCGACACCGGCCGGCGGGACGAGCCCGCGATCGGCGGCGGCTCCCGGCGCGGCAGGCTCGTCGCGGTCGCCGCCGCCGTCGCCGTGGTCGTCCTGGTCGTCGTCCTGCACCTGACCGGCGTGATCAGCATGGGCGGGCACTGATGATCGAGGCCCGCGGGCTGGTCAAGCGCTACGGTCGCGTCACGGCGGTGGACGGCCTGTCCTTCACCGCCCCGCCCGGATCGGTGACCGGGTTCCTCGGCCCGAACGGGGCGGGGAAGTCGACGACGATGCGGATGGTCCTCGGCCTCGACGCGCCCACCGCGGGCACCGTCACGGTCAACGGCCGCCCCTACACCGGCCACCGCCGCCCGCTCCGCGAGGTCGGGGCCCTCCTGGACGCCGAAGCGGTGGCCGGCGGACGCCGGGCCGCCGACCACCTCACGTGGCTGGCACTGAGCAACGGCATCCCGCGCACGCGCGTCGGCGAGGTGCTCGACCAGGTCGGGCTCGCGTCGGCGGCGCGCCGCCGGGCGGGCGGGTTCTCGCTCGGCATGGCGCAGCGGCTCGGCATCGCCGCCGCGCTGCTGGGCGACCCGCCGGTCCTCATGTTCGACGAGCCCGTCAACGGCCTCGACCCCGACGGCGTCGCCTGGATCCGGACGCTGCTGAGGTCGCTGGCCGGCGAGGGCCGCACCGTGTTCCTGTCCAGCCACCTCATGAGCGAGATGGCGCTGACCGCCGACCGGCTCGTCGTCATCGGCCGCGGCCGGCTCATCGCCGAGACCACCGTCGCCGACCTGCTCGCCGGGGGCGGCGGCGACCACGTCCGGGTCCGCGCCGCGGAACCGGACGAGCTGGCGGAACTGCTCGCCGCGCGCGGCGCCGCCGTTTGCCGGGAGCCGGACGGCGCGCTCCGCGTCACCGGCGCCACCGCCGGCGAGATCGGCGACCTCGCCCGCGCCCGGGGGCTCGGGCTGCTGGAGCTGGCGCCGCAGCGGAAGTCGCTAGAGGAGCGCTACATGGAACTGACCCGCGGCGCCGCCGACTACCGGTCCGCTCCGTCACCCGAACCCGCCGCGAGCTGAAGGACCCGATATGACAGCCATCGCCGCCCCCGCCCGGGGCGATCTCGTCAACGTGGTGCGCGCCGAGTGGCACAAGCTGCGCACCGTCCGCTCCACCGCGTGGGTCGTCCTCATCGCGTTCGCATCCAACATCGGTTTCGCCGTGCTCACCGCGGCGGTCCTCGCGCCCCGGCTGGACGCCGGCGAGCGCGGCCGCGTCGACGTCGTCCAGCTGGCCCTGGCCGGGCTGCACCTGTCGCAGATCGCGTTCGGGGTGCTCGGCGCGCTGGTCATCACCGGCGAGCACGGCAGCGGCATGATCCGCACGACGTTCGCCGCCGTCCCGCGCCGCGGCGCCGTCCTGACCGCGAAGGCGCTGGTGCTCGCCGGGGTGACGCTGGTCGCGTCCACCGCGTCCGCGTTCGCCGCGTACCTGGCCTTCCGGGCGGCGCTGCCCGCGCACACGCTGACCGGGACGGCGCTGTCGGACCCCGGCGTCGCCCGCGCCGTGGCCGGCGGCGGCCTCTACCTCACCGCGCTCGCCCTGCTCGGCTTCGGCCTCGGCGCCGCCCTGCGGTCGTCCGCCGGCGCCATCGCGTCCCTGTTCGGGCTGCTGTTCGTCCCGCCGCTGCTGCTCGACCTGCTCCCGCGGTCCTGGAAGGACACCGCCGGGCCCTACATCCCGATGCAGGCGGGCGACCAGATCTACATCGCCTCGCACCGCGAGGCCGTGGCGCTCGGCCCCTGGACGGGGTTCGGCGTCTTCTGCTGCTACGCGGCCGTCGCCCTCCTGGCCGGCCGTCTCGTCACCGACCGCCGCGACGCCTGAGCCGGAGGGGCACTGCCATGTACGCATCGTGGGCCGGCGTTCCGACCGATCGCGCCGTCCGATACCTCGCGCAGCTCTGCAAGCACACCCATCAGGTGAACGACCTGGGCCCCGATCACGCGAACCGGAGCGGCCACGGCGGCGACGGAGCGGGGGTCCGTCTCCAGCACGTCGAATGGTCGGACGCCGAGGGCGTCATCCAGTTCGTGGAAGGGCGCTGCACGCTGCGCGCGACGAGCACGGCCCTCGTTCTGCACGCCGAGGCCGACAGCCCCGAACGGCTCCGGCGGATCCAGTCCGCCATCGCTCTGCGTCTCGAAGGAATCGGCCGCCGCGACCGGCTGGCCGTCGTCTGGGAGCCGGCCGGCGCCGGCCCGGCGACCGGCCGGGACGCGGGCCCGGGCCCGGGCGGCGAGGCGGTCAGGCGACCCGCACTCCCCCGGCGAACGGGCGTCCCGCGATCGGAGCGATCTTGACGACGTCGCCGGTCTGCGGGGCGTGGACCATCTTGCCGTTGCCGATGTACATGCCCATGTGGTGCAGGTCGCTGTAGAAGAAGACCAGGTCGCCGGGCTTGAGCTGGCTCTGGCTCACATGGGTTCCGGCGCTGTACTGGCTGCCGGTGTAGTGCCCGAGGCTGATGCCGACCTGGGCGTAGGCGTACAGGGTGAGGCCGGAGCAGTCGAAGCCCTTGATGCCGGCGCCCTGGGCGGTGCCGTAGCTCGGGCCGGACGCGGTGCCGCCGCCCCAGGAGTACGGCACGCCGAGCTGGCTCAGCGCGGCCCGCACCGCCCCCATCGCCTTGGCCGACGCACCGCCGGAGCCGACACTGGGGATGGACCCCGGCCGCGAACCGGTGCTGGAGTAGGTCCCCAGCTGGCGTTCGACCTTCTTGAGCTTGACCTGGAGCTCCTGGCGCTTCTTCTTGGCCTCGCCGGTCAGCCGGCGTACCTGGGTCGCGCGCGCTTCGGCGGCTTTGCGCGCGCGCTCGGCGCCCTGCATGGTCTGCAGCAGCTGGACGACACGCGTGTTGTCCTGGCCGGCGAAGTAGTTGAGCGCCGCCGAGCGGTCCAGCACGGCCTGCGGGTCGCCGGCCGAGGCGAAGCTGATCGCCGGGTCGACCGGGCCGTTCTTGTAGGCGTCGGCGGCGACCCTCGCCAGCCGGTCGCGCGCCTCAGCCAGCGCCTTCTTCTGCCGGTCGGCGCTGGTCCGGGCCACCGAGGCGGCCTTCTGCGCCTGCCGCAGCCGCTCCCGCAGCCCGTTGTACTGCTCGCTGAGCTTCTCGGCCTCGTCGGCGAGCTCCTTCTGCCGCGCCGTCAGCTCCTTCTGCGACGGCTTCGGCTTCGCCTCGGCGGTCGCCGGCGCCAGGAGCCCGGCGGAGAACACCACGGAGACCGTCCAGGCGGTGCCCGCGGTGATCCGGCGGCGGGCCGGCGTCGTGGTGCCGGCAGCTCGTCGCTGCATGCGCTGTCCTCTCCAGTACCGCCTGCCGGGACGGCGTCCGCGGGGTCCGGCGGGGCCGCCGGCCGTCCCCGGCGGGGACGCGTCGCCGCGACCTCCTACGGAGCGTAGGAGGTCGGGCGCCCGCACGCCACCCGAGTACCAGAATTCAGCCGATAACCTGACAAGCCCCTCAGCAGGTCGTGGACAGCTCCGCGATCGCCACGGCGCCCACCAGCAGCGGCGTGGCGACGGCCACGGCCGCGAACGCGCAGGCCGCGAGCCGGACGGACCGGCGCGGCCGCACGGGGGCCGACGTCTCCAGTCGCAGCACCCGCTCGACCAGCGCCGCCGGTCCGGACTCCCCCGCCGCGCCCAGCGCGCCCGCCGCGCCCGGCGCGGCCGACAGCCGGCACAGCGCGTCGACCAGCGTCCGCCGCCCGTACACGCTCGCGGCGGCGTCGTCCGCGGCCATCTCCAGCAGGAGCGGCAGCCTCGCCTTCGCGCGCCGGACCGTCGGCAGCCACGGCAGGAGCGCATGGACGAGATCCAGCATGAGCAGCAGCGCGTGGTGGCGCTGCCGCAGGTGAGCGCGCTCGTGCGCCAGGACCGCGCCGAGCTCGGCGTCGGTGAGCGCCTCCTGCGCGCCCGTGCTCACCACGATCGGCCGCCGCCGCGCGGGAAGCGAGTACGCCACCGGGACGGGGTGATCGAGCACCAGGACGTCGGCGTGCCGGCCGTCCTCCCGGGCGACCAGCCGCAGCATCTCCCGGTGCCGACGGCGGCGGCGGACGGCCCGGCCGAGCCGCGGAAGGCCGCTCGCCAGCCGCGAGCAGCAGGCCGTCATCAGGACCAGCGTCGCCGCCGCGGCCATGGCCACGGCCGGCGCCCCGTGGTGCGGCAGGCAGTCGCGCAGCCACTGCAGGAGACCGTGACCGGGCCCGGGCGGCGCGATCAGCGCGACCACCACGACGGCCGCGTTCGCGATGAAGGTCCCCGCCAGAGCCGCCGTCCAGCAGGCGATCGCCACCCCCGGCCCGGCGGGCCGCCGGCGCGACCGGTCGAGCACCGGCCCCGCGAGAAGGCCCAGCAGGACGGCCGACACCGCCAGGGCGAGCACCGGGAACAGCACGCGCTCAGGCCCGGTCGTCGGAGGCGCGGCGGCGGAGGACCTCCAGCAGCCGCCGGGCGTCCTCGGGCGGGACGCTCTCGGCGAACCTCGCCAGGATCGCGCCGTGGTCCGGGGCGTCGGTCAGCACGTCCAGCATCAGCTCGACGGCGTACTCCTCGCGCGCCCGGGTGGGGCTGTAGCGGAAGGCCAGGCCGTCCTGCGTGCGCTGCAGCATCCCCTTCTGCGCCAGGCGCTCGGCGACCGTCTGCACCGTGTTGTAGGCCAGCGCCTTGTCGGCGTTCTCGTTCAGCCTGGCCAGCAGCTCGCGGATCCGCAGCGGACCGGGCGCCGCCCACAGCACGTCCATGATGGAGCGCTCGAGCGATCCAGCCAGTCCGGCCACACGGCCACCTCCGTCCTCCCCACATTGTGCCGGAGAAGCGGCGCATGCCGGGCAGGACGACCGCGGCGACGATCGTGGCCGCGTCCGCGTGCCCCGCATGGCGTACTGGCCGCCAGTGGACGGCCGCTTCCGCGGGGCTCGTCTTGTCCTGGTGGAGCGCCGGTCCGATAGTTGCTGCCAGGGGCCGGGTGGGTGCGCCGGAGGCGGGGCGATCATGCAGATCATCGAGGTGACCGGTTTCGGGGTCCGGTCGGCCGTGATCACCATGCGGCGCGGGGACACGCCCTTGCGGTTCGTGCTCTTCCCCATGCTCCACGTCGCCTCACCGGCGTTCTACGCCCAGGTCAGGGCCCGGCTGGAGGGCTGCGATGTCATCGTCGCCGAAGGGATCCGCGGCCACTCCCGCCAGGTGGGCGCCCTGACCTTGGCCTACCGGTTCGCGCCGCGCCGGCGCCGCAACGGCCTCGTCGAGCAGAAGGACGCGATCGTGCTGCCCGCCGCCGTCCCGCTGCTCAATCCCGACGTGACCGCGGCCCAGGCCACGGCCGACCTCAAGACCCTGCCCCGCTGGATGTACGCGCTGCTTCTGGTGGCCGCTCCCGTGTTCGGCCTGGTGTTCACGGTGCGGGGTCCGCGGGCCTTCCTGGACACGGACCTCGAGGTCGACGACCTGCCGAAGACGAGCCGCGCCGAGGCGCTGGCCGACGGCCCGGTCATTGAGGCGCTGACGGCCCGGCGCGACCGGCTGCTGCTCGACGCGCTCGGCGAGATCCACGCGGAGTGCAGCGAGGAACCGATCACCGTCGCGGTCGTGTACGGGGCAGGCCACATCCCCGCCGTCGCCGCCGGGCTGAGAGACCGGTACGGCTACCGGCCGCGCGAGGCCGAGTGGCTCACCGTCTTCAGCCAGATGTAGCCGGGGTGGGGCGGGCATTCATTCGGCCGATGAGGCCGTCCTCGCCGCCCACCGCTCGGCCCATGTCTCGAGCCGCATGAGGTCGGCGCACAGCGCCCGGCCGTCCTCGGTCAGGGTGTAGCCGCGGTCGCCGCGCCGGACGATGGCGGCCTCGTCCAGCTCCGCCAGCCGCTGGGCGAGCACGCTGGAGGAGACGCCGTCGCACCGCTGCTGGAGCTCGCGGAAGGTGGCGGCGGGGCTCTGGGCGAGCTCCCAGATGACGCGGAGCGTCCAGCGCCGGCCGAGGAGGTCGAACAGCGCCATGATCGGCCGCCCGGTCGCCGAGCCCCGGACGGGCCGTCCCGGCAGCGGTGTGGACGGCGGGCCCGCCGGACCGTCCGCCATGGGCGTGCTCCTTTCGGTCGCCGGGCGCCCGGGAAGGGCGCTTCTTTTTCCGAAGCACCGGTGCTAGCGTGGCCGCATGCCTCGATTTTCAAAGCACACGGTAGCGCCGCGCGTCGCCCCCGTCGAACCGCCCCACGACCCGGAGACCGCCGCCGCGCTGGAGGCGCTGGGCCCGCCGATCGCCCTGTTCAGGGTGCTCGCCCGGCGGCCCGAGCGGGCGCACGGCGTCCACGGGTGGGGGCGGTACTACCTGTCCCGCCGGACGGCCCTGAGCCTGCGGCACCGGGAACTGGTGATCGACCGCACCACGGTGCGGTGCGGAGCCGAGTACGAGTGGGGCGTCCACATCGCGGTCTTCGCCGGCAAGGCCGGGCTCGACGACGAGCAGATCCGCTCCCTAGTCGCGGGCGGCCCGGACGACGGCTGCTGGACCGACCCCGCCGACCGCGCGGTGCTCCGCGCGGTCGACGCCCTCTGCACGGCGAACGACCTGTCGGACGGCCAGTGGCGGGAACTGGCCGGCGCGGTCGGCGACGAGGCCGCCGTGGACCTGCTCCTGGTCTGCGGCTGGTACCACGCGATCTCCTTCGCCGCGCGCGTCCTGCGGCTCCGCCCCGAACCCGGCACCCCGGCCTTCGCCGACTACCGCGACTCCTCGAGGTAGGCCATGGCCTTCGCCGGCTCGTCGGCGAAGAACACCAGGTCGGCGAGCGGCCGCGGCAGGAACCCCTCGTCCTCCATGCGCTTGAACTGCGCCTTCAGCCCGTCGTAGAAGCCCGCGGTGTTCAGCAGCACCAGCGGCATCTCCGTCTGGCCGTGCTTCTTCAGCTCCAGGATCTCGGTCGCCTCGTCCAGGGTCCCGGTCCCGCCCACCATGATCACCACGGCGTCCGCCTTCTCCAGGAGCAGCCGCTTGCGCTCGGCCAGGTCCGCCGCGATCACCATGTCGTCCACGCCGGGCCGGACCTTGTCCGCCAGGAACCGCACCGAGACCCCCATGAGCCGCCCGCCCGCCGCGTGCACGCCGTCCGCCACGACCCTCATGAGGCCCGTGTTCGAGCCGCCCCACACCAGGGTGTGGCCGGCCGAGCCGATCAGTTCGGCGAACTCCCGCGCCGGCCTCGTGTAGGTCTCGGACAGGTCGGCCGCGGACAGGAAAACGCAGATCTTCATGCGATCACCGTACGGCGGCTCGCCCGCGGGCGGTCGCGACGGCCCGGCTCGCTAGCGGGGGCTGAGGCGGACGGGCATGTGGCGGACGCCGGAATGCTTGTTGCTTCTCGTGTATTCGAGCGGGCCGGTCGGTTCGACCGAGTCCACCCGGTCGAGGAGGGTGTCGAAGACGACGCGCATCTCCACGCGGGCCAGCGCGGCGCCGAGGCAGAAATGGCCGCCGCGCCCCAGGGCCAGATGGGGGTTCGGGGTGCGCGCCATGTCGAAGCGGTACGGGTCGGGAAAGACCTCGTCGTCGCGGTTGGCCGACGCCCACCAGAGCGTGACCTTGTCTCCCGCCCGGATCCGACGGCCGCCCATCGTGACGTCCCGGGTCGCCGTGCGGCGATTGTAGGGCGTCGGGGAGGCCCACCTCAGCATCTCCTCGACCGCGGCCGGGAGCCGCGCCCGGTCGTCCCGGAGCCGCGCCCAGGCCCCCGGGTCGTCGATCATGGCGTGCATTCCGATGGCGATGGCGTTCCGCGTGGTCTCGCTGCCCGCCGCGATCAGCAGGTTGAAGAGCATCTGCTGTTCGAGATCCGGCAGCGGGTCCCCGTCGATGCGGGCGTGCGCCGCGAGCGAGAGCAGGTCGTCGGCCGGTTCGGCGCGCTTGCGCTCCAGCAATGCCGAGCCGTAGGCGAACATCTCCGCCGCGGCCTGCCGGGTGCGGTCGGTGCTCTCCCCCAGGCCCCGGTCTTCATGGTCGAGCGTGGCGTCGGCCCACAGCAGCAATTGGTGCCGGTCCTCCTGCGGGACGCCGAGCAGCTGCGCCACGGCCTGCAACGGCAGCTCGGCCGCGACGTCGGTCAGGAAGTCGCAGTCGCCCTTCGCCAGCGCCGCGTCCACGATCCGCCCGGCGCGCCGCCGCAGGTCGGCCTCGATCATCCGCAACGCGCGCGGGGCCAGGCTCGGCGTCAGCAGGCGCCGGAACCGCTGGTGCCGGGGGTCGTCCATCATGTTCAGCAGGACGCCCGCGGCGAACCCGCCGGGAAGGTCCTCGATGAGCGTTCCGCCGCCGTCGCGTCCCGGCCCGCCCTCGGAGGAGAACGCCGCGCCGTCGGACGCGGCGGCCACGATGTCGGCGTACCGGCTGATCACCCAGAACCCCTCGCCGCCCGGGGTGTTCGCGGTCGCGGGATGGAACCAGACCGGCGCGTCCCGCCGGAGCGCGTCGAAGACCTCGTACGGGAACCCGCGAGCGAACCGATCCAGATCGGTCAGATCAACGCCGTCCATCGTCCCAGGCTGGCAGCGGGAAGAATGAGAAGCAACTGCTTGGTTGGCTGGGTTCCGGCTAGGCGGCGAGGTAGGTCTCGTACACGACCCCGTCCGGGCGGCGGCCGCCGACGGTGACGAAGACGCCCTTGTTCAGCCACTCCAGATCAGGGGCGGCCGTCTCGATGCGGGTGGAGGCGCGGAAGACGTACTCGCCCGGGTCGACCTCCTCACCGCGGCCGAGCCGGGCGAGCACCTCCGCGCTACCGTGGCGCACCGAACGCGACCGGACGGAGAGCAGATCGCCGCCCTCGGTCCGCAGCGTGTAGCGGATGTCGCCGAGCGCGGAGCCGTCCGGCAGGACGGTCTGCCAGTCGGCGCTCACACCGGGCAGCAGGACACCCCGGAGGCTCGGGCCGGTGAAGGTCCCGCCCGTCAGCGCGACGATACGGCGGCGTCCACCGGCGGCCTCCCCCACGTCCAGCGGCGGGGCGAGGGCGGCTTCCAGCCGGTACACCAGCGACAGCCGGGGATCGGGCAAGCGCCCGCCGGCCGCGGCGGGATCGTTGGGATGGGCGTCCAGCGGCCTGACGGTGACGCGCATCCAGTCGTACAGCGGCAGGCCGCGGAGCAGGGCGTCGAGCTGGGAACGGTCGTCCGCGCGGTACAGCCCGAGGATCCGGTGTTCACCCGACTCGTCCCGCACCGACCAGATCCGGGCGATGTGGCCCCGCGCCGCCAGGTCGGCCGCGGCGGCCGCCTCCGCCTCCTGCCGCCGGGCGACGTCGTCCTCGGGAGTCCCGTCCGGGACGTCGACCTGGAACTGGACGAGGTATTCCATGACGATCTCCTCCCACCGGTGCGGTCACCCGGTGAACTGCTGGCCGCCGTCGATGTCGAAGGTCGCCCCGGTCACCGCCGTGTTGGCCATGAGGTGCAGGGCCAGCGCCGCGACGTCGCCCGGCTGGACGACGCGTCCGATCGGCAGGGAGCCGCGCAGCTCTTCGCGCCGCCGCTCCAACTGGTCGCCGAGCAACCGCGCCGACAGCGGCGTGTCCACGAAACCGGCGGCGATGAGGTTGGCCCGGACCGGCGCCAGCTCCAGCGCCAGCACGGCGACGAGCGCGGGAAGCGCCACCGTCAGCGGCGACGACACCGCGAGCCCGAGCGCGGGACGCCGCGCGCCGGTCCCGCCCATGAACACCAGCGAACCCCCCGCCGGCATCCGCGCGGCCGCCGCGCGGGCGATGCGGATCGGCAGCCACAGGTGCTCGTCGACCTGTCGCTGCGCCTCCGCGAAGTCGAGGTCGGCCAGGCGCGCGTAGTAGTTGCTCCCCGCCGTCACCATCACGTGGTCGACGGGGCCCGGCAGGCCGTCGAAGAACCGCTGGAGGCGTTCGGGGTCGGTCGCGTCGAACGCCACGGTGCCCGCCGCGCGGACGTCGGACGCCGCGTCCCGCAGCCGTTCCGGATCGCGGCCGACCAGGACGACGTCGGCGCCCTCGGCGCCCGCCAGGCGGGCCGTCTCCCGCCCGATGCCCGAGCTCCCGCCGATCACCACCACCGTCCGTCCCTGCAACGGCGCGTCGCGCTGCTGAGAAGAGCCGGGCTGCTGAGAAGAGCCGGGTTCCGTCATGCCGCTTTCCCCTGGTCACGAGATGTGTCGGTCCACCCGTGCCCTTCCCGCGACGCCCCCGATGCCCCCGCCCGCACCGAGATCCTGCCCCGCCCACCAACCACCCTTGACCACCCCTTGCCCCCGCCGACCTTCACGTCAGGTCATGAGGCGGCGTGCGAGATCGAGGAGGTCCGGCAGCCGCAGCACACGGTCGCCGAAGCCCGGCAGGGGGACGTGGAGGGCCTCGGTCCAGCGGGCCGGGATCGCGTCCAGGCCGTAGCGGGCGCCGGCGAGGCCGCCGGTGACCGCCGCGACGGTGTCGGTGTCGCCGCCGAGGTCGATCGCCGCCCGCACCGCTTCCTCGTAGCCGCCGGTGGTGCGCAGCGCGCAGACCGCCGAGCCGAGGCAGGGCCAGACGGCGCCGTTGAACTCCGTGGCCTGGTCGGGATGCCAATCGGGGGCGAGGACGACCGCATACCGCTCGCGATGTCCAAGGGGCACCGCGTCCAGGACGTCCGGGATCGCGGCGAGCGGATCAGCGCCGTGCAGCGCGCGGCGGACGAGCTCGTGGAAGACGGCGGTGCCCTCCCAGGCCGCGCGGTCCCCGTGGGTGAGGGCGGCGATGCGGCGGGCCGCGTCCATGGTGGTCTCTTGCCCGGCGCGCGCGAAGTGCACCGCCGACGTGGCGGCGCGCATCAGCGAGCCGTTGCCCGCAGCGCGACGGTTGACCTGGAAGTGGACGGCGGCGGCCAGGTCCCACGGCATGCCGCTGGTGAGGACGTCCTCGGTCTGCAGCCCGATGTCCTTCGGCTCGGACGCTGCCCATCTCTGGAAGCGGGCGAAGATGTCCGGCAGGTCCAGCCCGCCGCGGTCGATCAGGGAATCCGCGACCAGCACCGCCATCTGCGTGTCGTCCGTCGCCTCACCCGGGTCCCAGCCTCCGCCGCCGCACATCTCGCCGCCCGCGCCGGGCTCGGGGAAGCGAGCGGAGAACGCGCCTGGTGGGCCGAACTCGAATGGTGCTCCCAGTGCGTCGCCTGCCGCTGAGCCTATGACCGTGCCGAGCGCGCGTTCTTTCCAGTTCATCGGGTGGGGCCGTTCTCAGGGGTGGAGGTGCCAGTCGAGTTCCCAGCGGCGCAGGGTCCCGTCGGTGCCCGCGGAGAGCGCGAAGCGGGCGTCGGCGCTGACGGTGACGGCGTTCACCGCCCCGTTGTGGCCGTCGAGGACGCGCAGGCACCGCCCGCCGAGGTCCCAGATCCGCACCGCGGCGTCGGATCCGCCGGAGACCGCGAACCGCCCGTCCGGGGTGAAGCGGACCCGTTTGGACTGGACGGACGGCACCGAGTCGACTCCCCGGGGATCGTCGGGCTCGTCGCCGAAGACGCGGAGGCACTCGCCGGTCGCGGTGTCCCACAGGCGGATCGTCCGGTCGGTGTACCCGCCGGCGGACAGGACGCGGCGGCCGTCCGGGCTCAGGGCGACCGACAGCGCCTGATCGGTGTGCCCGTGCATGGTCCGCAGGCACCGCCCGGTCTCCGGGTCCCACAGCCGGACCGAGCCGTCCGCTCCCGCGGACGCGATCAGCCCCGGCGCGGTGTGGAGCGCGCCGACCCTTCCGACGTGGCCGCGCATCTCCCGTTCGCATTCGCCGGTGTCCAGGTTCCAGAGCCGGATCACCGCGTCCGCCCCGGCCACGGCGGCGAGCCGCGCGTCGCGGTCGAACGCGGCGGCGGACGCGCCGAGCGGACCCAGGAGCTGGATCGTCTCGATGCGCTCACCGGTCTCCAGCGACCACGCGCTGACGGTCCCGTCGCGGCTCACGGCCGCGGCCCGCGCTCCGTCGCCGCTCACCCCGGCGGCGTTGACGGCGCTCGGGTGCTTCGCGAGCGTGCGCAGGCAGGTCCCGCCGTCCACGTCCCAGAGCCGGACGGTGCCGTCCTGCCCTCCGGACACGGCGATCCGGCCGTCCGGGTGCAGCGCGACCGCGGTGGGCGCGGTGTCGGCCGGGAAGACGCCGGCCGTCCACACCGAGCGGAGCCCGGTCCGGACCGCGGAGCGGCCGAGGTCCCGCCACGCGCCGAGCAGCCGCGGTTCCCGCTCGTATCCGGGGACGGACCTGGCCTCGGCGAGCAGCGCCAGGGCCGTGCGGGGGTCCGGCGCCCGGCGGGCCCGGTCCATCAGGTCCGTCACCGCGGCGTCGAGCCCGGTCAGCTCGGCGTGCTCCCGCGGCCTGCTCAGCTGGAACGGCGCGACGTGCCGCGGCGGGACCGTCCACCAGTGCAGGCCGGACCGCCAGGCCGTCATCAGCACGCCCGCGTCCGTGTCGAGGTGAGCCGCCCGGACGGGGCCGTCGCCGCGGTAGGTGCGCAGGCACTGGACGCCGTCGAGCGCCCAGAGCCGGACGGTGTCGTCCGCGCCCACGGACACGAGGAACCCGCCGGAGATCGACAGCGAGCCGACCACGCGCGAATGCCCGGGCAGGCTGTGGACGTCTCCCGTGCGGAGGTCCCAGACGCGGATCCGCCCGCCCGCGGCCAGCGCGGCCCGGCTCCCACCGGTGTCGAGGCAGACCTCGTCGACCGCCTTGAAGCCGTCGCGGACGCGGGCGTCGAGGACGTGGACGCAGCGGCCCGTCGCCACGTCGAAGATCCGCGCCGTGCCGTCCGGGCGGCCCGCGGTGAGCACGAACCGCCCATCTCCGCTGAGCGCCGTGACGGCCCTGCCGTGGTGCCCGTCGATCGCCAGCCGGAGCCCGCCGCCGGGGAAGTCCCACACCAGGACCGTCCCGTCGTACCCGGCGGACGCGGCGGTCCGCCCGTCGTCGGAAAGGCTCACCGACGACGACCACATGGCCCGGTTCCAGTCCCGCGGTGCGCCGATCGCCCGCAGGCGGCGCCCTCCGGCGAGGTCCCAGAAGTGCACGGCGTCCGGACCGGTCGTGATCGCGGACCGGCCGTCCCCGCTGATGTCGAACGTGAACCCGCTGCCCGGGGCCGCCAGTTCCCGCAGGCACCGGCCCTCGCGGACGTCCCAGACGCGCAGGACGCCGTCGCACGCGACGACCGCGCGCCTGCCGTCGCCGGTGAACCGGACGCCCATCCTCGGGGGCTGCCGCGGGATCCGCATGCCCTGGAACGTCCCGACCTGCTCCTCGTAGGAGTACCAGGGGATGCGGCGCGTGCCGTCCGACGGCCCGGGCCGGGCGATCGCGTCGCGGCCGAGGACCGCGTCCGCCTGGTCGTGGTCGCCGCGTTCGCGGTGCACCTGCGCCAGCAGCCGGCGGCCGTCACCGTCATCGGAGCCGGCGGCCGCGACCGCCGAGACGAGGTCCTCATCGGTGCACTCGCCGCGCCGCCACCGGAGCAGGCCGGCGTTGTAGGTGGCGTTCGGGTGCTGCGGGTCGGCGGCCAGCGCCGCGGCGAACGCCTCGCCCGCCTCGGCCGGACGGCCCAGGTCGAGCAGGGACACGCCGCGGTTGTTGAGCTCGTCGGCCCGCAGGTCCGCGACGACGGGCGCCGGACGCGGGCGGGACGCCCCGGCCGCCCGCCGGTGGATCTCCGCGAGTTCGGCGGCGACCTCGTCCAGCGACGCGGGCCGCTCGGCCGGGTCCGGCCGCAGGCACCGGCCGAGCAGGCCGGCCAGTTCCGGGGGCGGGTCGGGGAGCCCCGGCTCGGGCTCCTCAAGGCGCGCGGCGAGGGCGGCGCCCGCCACCGTCCCCGACATCCAGGTGATCCCGCCGGTGAACATCTCCAGCACGGACACGGCGAAGCTGTAGATGTCGGTGCGCCGTCCCACCGGCCGCCCGGCGGCCTGTTCCGGCGAGGCATAGGCGGGGGTCAACCCGCTGGTGGACACCATGATGCTCGCGCCCGGCGGGGCGTCCGGGGCCGTCGGGCGATGCCCGTCCGGGGCCGTCGCTGCCGATCCGGCGACGGCCCGCGCCCTGGCCAGCCCGAAGTCGGTCACCTTCGCGACGGCCCGGTCCGCGGTGCCGTCCATCAGCACGTTCGCGGGCTTGACGTCCTGGTGCACGACGCCGCGGTCGTGGGCGTGCGCGAGCCCCCACGCGAACTGCACCGCCACGTCCAGGATCCGGGCGAGCGCCTCGGCCGGGCCGCCGGCGTACAGCCGGCGGTCGTCGATCCAGTCGCGCAGGCTGCCGCCGGGCACGTACTCGGCGAACACCCGCGGGACCCCGTCCAGGACGCGGACGTAGTGGCAGCCGCACACGTTCGGGTGGAGGCCCAGCGACACCCAGATCTCCGCCTCGGCGATGAACCGGTCCCGCTGCGCCTCGGCCGTGAACAGCTCCGGGCGCGGGCATTTCACCGCCAGGTCGGTGGCCCATTCCAGGTGCCGGACGCGGTACACGACGCCCATCGCGCCGCCCTCGTGGACCTGCAGGACCTTGTAGCGCCCGTCGACGACCTGGCCGACCCGCCACGCGTCGCCCGCCGCCACGCGTCCTCAGCCCCTCGACCGCATCGGGCTCATCGGGCTCATCGCCGCCCCGGTCGGTCAGCCGTGGTGGCCGGCGCCCGGGCCCGGGCGGCTGGGCACGAACTCGGGCAACGCCGCGAAGGCCGGGTCGACGGTCGCCGTGGCCGTCACCCACCGCACCCACGCCCGCACCCGCGTCAGCGGATGGTCGGGGTACTGCGCGTCCCACGCCGGGTCGTCGCCGCGGTGGAACGGCAGCGCGCTCCGCACCTCGGGGGCGTACGGGTGCGGGAGGACCCAGCCGTCCAGGCCCACGCCGAGCGTGGCCATGATCGTCGTTTCGCGCATCCCGGTGATGCCCTGCTCCGCGGCGGAGCAGCCGAACATCACGTAGCGGTCGGCCTTGGCCAGGAAGATGTTCGCCAGGAAGACCAGGCCCGCCGGGGCGTTCGGGATCGGCACCTTCACCAGCTGGACCACGCCGCGGACGCCGCCGAGCAGCACCGGTTCGGCCTCGATGAGGCAGCCCATCTGCGCGTACCCGGTGGCCAGGTTGCGGCGCATGGCCGGGACGTCCTCCAGCCAGACGGGCTCCCCCAGCGGGGAGTTCGTGACCTGCTGGATGATCCGATCGCCGGTGCCGGGATGCATCCAGGTCGTCTCGTCGACGCGCTGCAGGCCGGTTGTGTCGAAGGTGACGACCACGCCTCAGAACTCCTTGTCAGCCGGCCGGCTCCGCCCCGCGGCGGCGCGGCGTTCGCCCGAAGAATGATCACACCCTACTGAAGGGGCGTTTCCTCCCGTGGTCTTCTGGTCGATCCTGGACGCGGTGCCACGTCGCCCATACGCACCGAACTGCCCGTATGCATGTATAAGTACCTCGTGACGGATTCGATCGAGCTGGTGATCTTCGACTGCGACGGCGTGCTGGTCGACAGCGAGCCCATCGCGGTGCGCACCCACGTCGCGGTGCTGACCGCACTCGGCTGGCCGGTGAGCGAGGCGGAGGTGACCGAGCGGTTCGTGGGCCGGTCGACCGCGTCGATCAACGAGCTGATCGAGGCGCGGCTCGGCCCGGAGCGGGCCGCCGAGGCGGGCCGCCGGTTCGAGCGGCTGCACCGGGAGGCGGTGGACGCGGAACTCGCGCCGGTCGACGGCATCGCCGGGGCGCTCGCGGCGATCACCCTGCCGACCTGCGTCGCGTCCAGCGGCAGCCACGCCAAGATGCGCCACACGCTCGGCCGGACGGGCCTGCACGCGCACTTCGAGGGCCGCATCTTCAGCGCGACGCAGGTCGCGCACGGCAAGCCCGCACCGGACCTGTTCCTCCTCGCCGCCCGCGAGATGGGCGTCGCCCCCGGCCGCTGCGTCGTGGTGGAGGACAGCCGCTACGGCGTGCAGGCGGCCCGCGCCGCCGGGATGCGCGTCCTCGGATATGCCGGCGGCCTGACCCCGGCGGACTGGCTCGAAGGACCCGGAACGGTCGTCTTCGACGACATGCGCGACCTTCCGCGGCTGCTCGGCCTGATGGACGGCAGCGCCGGCCACGCCGCGGCGGCGGGTTCGACCGCCGCTTCTTGATGCGGCCTCCGGTAGCCAGGGAAAGGGATCTGCATGCGCGTCATCTCAGAGCGGCATCTCGCCCGGGTGCTGGCCGGCCTGCCGGGACGTCCGAGGATCGTGGCGGGCGGTAACTTCGCCACGCCGCGGCGCGCCCTGGAGATCGCCGACGCCGCGATCGGCGAGTACCGCCTGTTCATGCTCAACGCCCAGGGCGGCATCCCGGACCGCGAGGGGGTCGACCTGGAGACGCCGTTCGTCGGGGCCGGGATGCGCGGCCGCGCGAACCTGCGGTACTTCCCGTCGCGGCTGTCGCTGGTCCCGAACCTGCTCAAGGAGTCGCTGCCGCCGGACGTGGTGATCGTGCAGACCTCGCCGGCGTCCGCCGGGACCGTCTCGCTGGGCATCGAGGTCAACATCCTCCCGGCGGCGATCGAGGCGGTCCGGGCCCGCGGCGGCCTGGTCGTCGCGCAGCTCAACCCGCGGATGCCGTACACCTTCGGCGACGCCGTCCTGGCCGAGGACGAGATCGACTACGCGATCGAGGCCGAGGAGCCGCTCGCCTCGCCGGCGCCGCGCGAGCCCGGCGAGGTCGCCCACCGGATCGGGGAGCGGGTCGCGCGGCTCGTCCCCGAGCACGCCACGCTCCAGCTCGGCATCGGCGCCGTCCCGGACGCGGTGCTCGCCTCCCTGCTGGACCGCCGCGGCCTCGGCGTCTGGTCGGAGATGTTCAGCGACGGCGTCCTGGCGCTGGAGAAGGCCGGTGCGCTCGACACCGGCTCCCCGATCACCGCCTCGTTCGCCTTCGGGGGCCGCGAGCTGTACGACTGGGCCGACCGCAACGACCGGATCCGGATGCTGCGCACCGAGAAGACCAACGACCCGGGCCTCATCGCCCGCCGGCCCCGCATGGTCTCGTTGAACTCCGCGCTCCAGGTCGACCTGTTCGCGCAGGCCAACGCCAGCCGCGTGCGCGGGACGATCTACTCGGGCTTCGGCGGGCAGACCGACTTCGTCGTCGGCGCGCTGCACTCCCCCGGCGGGCACGCGATCATCGCCCTGCCGTCGTGGCATCCCCGCGCGGACGTCTCCACCGTGATCGCGCGGCTGGCCGGCCCGGTGACCTCGTTCCAGCACAGCTACATCGTCAGCGAGCAGGGCACGGCGACGGTCTGGGGCAACGACGCCGCGTCCCAGGCCGAGCAGATCATCGACAACGTGGCGCACCCGTCGGCCCGCGACGAGCTGCGCGCGCAGGGCCGCGAGCTGGGGTTCCCGCTGCCCTGACGGGACGGCGGGCGCGGGCGGCCGGTCAGGCGAGGGTGAGGAAGAGCTTCTCCAGCTGGGCCCGGTCGGCCGCGGCCCGCGCCGGGTCGTCGCCCTGGGCGACGCACTGCTCCAGGCCGGTGGCGATGATCTTGAATCCGGCCCGGTTCAGCGCCCGGGACACCGCGGCGAGCTGCGTGATCACGTCCTTGCAGTCGCGCTCGTTCTCGATCATCTGGATCACGCCGCCGAGCTGCCCCTGGGCGCGCTTCAACCGCACGATGACGTCGGCCAGTGAATCCCGCTCGAGCTCCATGCGTCTCCTCCCGGTTACCCCCCAGGGTATCTCGGCCGGCGGGTCGCCGGCATCCGGCAAAGGCGGCCCCACGTGCGGGTTCACTGTGAGATGAGATACCCCATGGGGTATTTGCAGGCCGCGCGCGCGGCGGGCTAACCTGGCGCCGAGAGATACCCCCTGGGGTATATATCCGACACCGGAGGAGGGCACGTTGATCGAGATCGTCTCCATCGACACGCCGGCCCTGGGCGACCGCGGCTACCTCGTCACGGACGGGCGCGTCGCCTTCGTCGTCGACCCGCAGCGCGACATCGACCGGGTCCTGGACCTGGCGGGCGAGCGGGGCGTCACCGTCACCGACGTCTTCGAGACCCACATCCACAACGACTACGTGACCGGCGGGCTCGCGCTCGCGCGGGCGACCGGGGCCGCCTACCACGTCAACGCGGCCGACCCCGTCGCGTTCGACCGCCACCCGGTGGGCGACGGCGACGTCGTCGCGGTCGGCGAGGAGATGCGCGTCCGCGCGATCGCGACTCCCGGCCACACCTTCACCCACCTGTCGTACGTGCTGGAGGCGCCGGGACGCGCTCCCGCCGTGTTCACCGGCGGATCCCTGCTGTACGGCTCGACGGGCAGGCCCGACCTGCTCGGCCCGGAGCACACCGGCGCGCTCGTCCACGCCCAGTACGGCTCCGCCCACCGGCTGGCGCGCGAGCTCCCCGAGGACGCGGAGATCTTCCCGACGCACGGGTTCGGCAGCTTCTGCTCCTCGACGCAGTCGCGGGCCACCGCGTCCACCATCGGGCGGGAGAGGCAGGCGAACCCGGTCCTGACCCTGGACGAGCAGGAGTACGTCGAGGAGCTGCTCGCCGGGCTCGACGCGTTCCCGGCGTACTACGCGCACACGGAACCGCTGAACACCGCCGGCCCGGGCGCCCCGGACCTGTCCGAGCCGCACCGCGCGGACGCGGCGGAGATCCGGAACCGGATCGACGCGGGTGAATGGGTCGTGGACCTGCGCAGCCGCACGGCGTTCGCGGCCGGGCACGCCGCGGGCGCGCTCAGCTTCGGGCTCGACGGCGCCTTCGCCACCTACCTCGGCTGGCTCATCCCCTGGGGGACGCCGGTGACCCTGCTGGGCGAGACGCCGCAGGACGTCGCGGCGGCGCAGCGCGAACTGGTCCGCATCGGCATCGACCGGCCCGCCGCGGCCGCGACCGGCGGCCCCGGGGACTGGTCGGCCGGCGACCCGAGGACCCTGCCGACCGCGACGTTCGCCGACCTCGCGTCCGTCCGCCACCACCGTCCGGTCGCGGTCCTGGACGTCCGCCGCGACCAGGAGCGGGCCGCGTCCCGCATCGACGGCGCCGCGCACATCCCGCTCCACGACCTGCTCCAGCGCCTGGACGACGTCCCGCCGGGAGAGGTCTGGGTGCACTGCCAGAGCGGCTACCGGGCCTCCATCGCGGCGTCGATCCTGGCCGCCGCCGGACGGCACGTCGTGCTGATCGACGACGAGTACCGCGCCGAGTCCCTCGCGGGCCTCCCCGTCGTCGCGACCGCCTGACCGCCGTCACGCCTCCTGACACTCGCCGCGACCGGCTGGCGCCCGCCGCGACCGCCCGACACCGAGGAGACCTCAGATGCCCCTCTCCCCCGCCCGGCTCGACGCCGCGACGCTGCGCGAGCGCCTGGCCGGCCCCGAACCGCCGCGGCTGCTGGACGTGCGCACGCCCGCCGAGTTCGCGGCCGTGCACATTCCCGGCTCGGACAACGTCCCGCTCGACCTGCTGCGCGAGCACCGGGACGAGCTCGGCCGCCGTCTCGGCGACGTCGTGCTGGTCTGCCGCAGCGGCGCCCGCGCGGCGCAGGCCGAGCGCGCCCTGGCCGAGGCCGGGCTGCCCGGCGTGCACGTCCTCGACGGCGGCATCACCGCCTGGCAGGCGGCGGGGGCCCCGGTGAACCGCGGCCGCGCCGCCTGGGACCTCGAACGCCAGGTGCGCCTCGTCGCGGGCACGCTCGTGCTCGCCGGGGTCCTCGGCGGCCTCGCCGTGCCCGCCCTGCGCTGGCTGGCCGCCGCGATCGGCGCCGGGCTGACCATCGCCGCGCTGACCAACACGTGCGCGATGGGGATGCTGCTGGCGCGCCTCCCCTTCAACCGGGGACCGGCGTGCGGCGCGGACGCCATCGAGCGCCTCGTCCGGGACGGAGATCCCGGATGATCCTCGCGCTCACCCTCGCCGCGGCGGTCGCCGTCGGCGTCACCCTGGGCCTGCTCGGAGGCGGCGGGTCGATCCTGACCGTCCCGATCCTGGTGTATCTGGCGGGTGCCGCGCCGGAACCGGCCATCGCCATGTCCTTGTTCGTCGTCGGGGTGACCAGCGCGGTCAGCGTGCTCCCGCACGCGCGCGCGGGCAGGGTGCGATGGCGGACCGGCCTGCTGTTCGGCGCCGCCGGTATGGCGGGCGCCTACCTGGGCGGACGGCTCGCCACCTACGTTCCGGCCGGACTGCTGCTGGCGGGCTTCGGCGTCATGATGGCGCTGACCGCGTTCGCGATGCTGTGCCAGGGCCCCCGCGCCGCGGACCGCGCGCCCCGTCCCCGTCCGGCGGCCCGGACCCTGCTGAACGGCGCCGCGGTCGGGCTGGTCACGGGCCTGGTCGGCGCGGGCGGCGGGTTCCTGATCGTCCCCGCGCTCGTCCTGCTGGGCGGCCTGGCCCTGCCCGCCGCCGTCGGCACCTCGCTCCTCGTCATCGCGGCGAACTCGTTCGCCGGCCTGGCGGGACACCTGCAGAACGTCCAGCTCGACTGGCGCCTCACCCTCGCGGTGACCGGTGCCGCCGTGGCCGGCAGCCTCGCCGGGTCCCGGCTCACCGGACGCGTCGAACCGGACCGGCTGCGCCGCGTCTTCGGCTGGTTCGTCGTGGCGATGGCCGTGGTCGTGCTCGCCGAGCAGATCCCGGACGGCCCGCGCCACGCGCTGCTCGGCACGCCGCCCGGCTGGGGCGCGTTCGCCGGGACCCTGCTGGCCCTCGCCGCCGGGGCCTCGCTGCTCTGCCGGACGCTGCGTCCGGGCACCCCGCGTCACGCCTCCGACTGATCCCCGCCGGGCGCCGAGCCGAACAGTTCGGCGAGCATTCCGGCGCCCTCGCGAGGCGCGCGTACTTCCAGGTGCAGGACCGAGCCGTCGAGGTGCAGCCGGAAGTCGAAGAACGGGCAGCACTTCTGCTCGGCGGTGGCGAGCGCCATGATGCCGGTGGCGCGGTCGGCGGGCACGGTGAGCCGCACCCCGTCCTCGATCCCGCGGCTCGCGGCGTCACCGACCAGATGCCGCCATTGCGCGGTGCGCTCGCCGAGCGCGTCGCCTTCCAGGGAGCACGCCACTGGAGCGGACCGCCAGCGTTCGCCGGGGAATCCGCACTCGTGGTCGCAGGGACCCGTCCGGTCGGGCAGTTCGTCCAGGTGCTCCAAGGCGTTCTGCAGTCCGGCGATGAACGCCGCCAGTTCGGCGGCGCGCGCCCGGGCGTCCGCCACGCGCGCCGCTATGCGCGGGCGGAGATCGGCCTTCACGTCCGCGCACGCGCCCGACTCCCAGACCGCGAGCAGTTCCGACACCTCTTCCAGGGGCAGCCCCAGATTCTTGGCGGCGCGGATGAACGCCAGGCGCTCCACCGCGTCCTCGCCGTAGAGCCGGTACCCGGACGGGGACCGGTCGGGCCGCAGCAGGCCGGCGGTCTCGTAGAACCGCAGGGTGGTGGCCGGGACGCCGGAGCGCTCGGCGAGCTGGGAGATCCGCATCGTCGTCACACCCGGACGGTAGACCTTCGACCCGGCTCGAAGGTCAAGGCGCGAATCGGGAACGGCCGGTGATCCGGCGCCCTGCTACGCTAACGTACTAGTTCGTCCATAAAGAGGGGGCGTATCGCGCCATGCGCAGGTCAATCGCGACGGTGTCGCTCAGCGGCTCGCTGGCGGACAAGCTGACCGCGATCGGCGGCGCCGGCTTCGACGGCGTGGAGATCTTCGAGAACGACCTGCTCGCCAGCGACATGTCCCCCGAGGACGTGCGGGACCGCGCGGCGGACCTCGGGCTGGCCGTCGAGCTGTACCAGCCCTTCCGCGACTTCGAGGCCGTGCCGCCGGACTTGCTCGCCGGTTCGCTGCGCCGCGCGGAGCACAAGTTCGCGGTGATGGAACGGCTCGGCGCGAAGCTGATGCTGGTGTGCTCGAACGTGTCCCCGGCCGCGATCGACGACGACGCGCTCGCCGCCGAGCAGCTGCGGCTGCTCGCGGAGCGCGCGGCCGAGCACGGGATCAGGATCGCCTACGAGGCGCTCGCCTGGGGACGGCACGTCGGCGACTACGCGCACGCCTGGCGGATCGTCCGCATGGCCGACCATCCCGCGCTCGGGCTGTGCCTGGACAGCTTCCACATCGCGGCCCGGGACGTCGACCCGTACGCGATCCGCGCCATTCCCGGCGACAAGATCTTCTTCCTGCAGCTCGCCGACGCCCCGTCCCTTCCGATGGACGTGCTCTATTGGAGCCGCCATTACCGCTGCTTCCCCGGCCAGGGCGACATGGACGTGGCGGGCCTCGTCGCGGACGTCCTGCGGACCGGGTACGACGGCCCCTTGTCGCTGGAGGTGTTCAACGACATCTTCCGGCAGGCGGCGTCCATGCGGACGGCGCAGGACGCGATGCGCTCCCTCATCGCGCTGGAGGAGCAGGTCGGCCTGCGCATGGGCGGCCCGGTCGCGGGGCTGACGTCGCCGCCGCGCCCGGTCGTGCCGACCGGGTTCGCGTTCGCCGAGCTGGCGGCGCCGTCCACCGCCCCGCTCGGGAACCTGCTGGAGGCGCTCGGGTTCGTCCGCACCGGCGTGCACGCCGGAAAGCCGGTGGAGCTGTGGGAGCAGGGTTCCGCGCGGGTGCTGGTGAACAGCGGGAGCGCGGAGAGCCCGGACGGCCCGGCGCTCGGCGCGATCGGGCTGGAGTCGCCGGACCCGGCCGCGTCGGTCAAGCGCGCCGAGGCGCTGCTCTCCCCCGTCCTGCCGCGGATGCGGGGGCCGCACGACGCCCCGCTCGACGCGGTCGCCGCGCCGGACGGGACCGAGGTGTTCTTCTGCCGGACGGCGCGCCCCGACCATCCGAGCTGGACCGACGACTTCTCCGCGGACCGGCGCGGCCCCGCGCCGGTGCCCGGCGAGATCACGCACATCGACCACGTGGCGCTGACCCAGCCGTGGCATCACTTCGACGAGGCGTCGCTGTTCTACCGGAGCGTCCTCGGGCTCCGCCCGCACGAGAGCCTCGAACTGCCGGACCCCTACGGGCTCATGCGCAGCCGGGCCGTGTCCACCGAGGACGGCGGCGTCCGCGTCGCGCTCAACGTCGCCCACGTCGGCGCGCACGACGGGTCGCACGACACGGCGTGGCAGCACATCGCGCTGGCCAGCGGCGACATCGTGGCGACCGCGCGCCGGTTCCGCGCGGCCGGCGCCCCGGCGCTCGCGATCCCCGCGAACTACTACGACGACCTCGAAGCCCGCCACGACCTCGGCGCGGACCGGCACCGGCTCCTCCGCGAGCTGGGCCTGCTGTACGACCGGGACGAGCACGGCGAGTTCCTGCACTTCTACACCGAGACGACCGGACGGGTCTTCTTCGAGATCGTCCAGCGGATCGGCGGCTACCGCGGGTACGGCGCCGTCAACGCGCCGGTGCGGCTCGCCGCGCAGCACGCCCGGCCGCGCCTGCGCGCGGGCTAGCCCGGGCGGGCGCCGCCTCGGGACCACTGGTGGTCAGCGAGCGGGGCGGGCGCCCGGAGCACCATAGGATGTGTCCTCGTCCGCACCCCTCTCATGGAGTCACATGCCGTCGCACTCCGTCACACCCGCCTCGGGAGAGCGCCAGCGCGACGCCGACCGCACCCGCGCGGAGATCCTGGAGGTCGCGCAGCGGGAGTTCGCGCGGCACGGGTACGCCGGCGCCCGGGTGGACGACATGGCGGCGCTCATGCGCACCACCAAGCGGATGATCTACTACTACTTCGGCGGCAAGGAGAAGCTGTACGTCGCGGTGCTGGAGAAGGCGTACGGCGAGGTCCGCAAGCTGGAGTCGACGATCGACGTGCAGCACCTGGCGCCGGTGGAGGCGATCCGCACGCTGGCCGAGCTGACGTTCGACCACCACGAGGCGCATCCGGACTTCATCAAGCTGGTCAGCATCGAGAACATCCACCAGGCCGAGCACCTGCGCAAGTCGGAGGCGCTGCCGAACCTCAGCGGCCCGGTCGCGGAGCTGATCTCGCAGATCCTCGACGCCGGCCGCGCCGCCGGGGACTTCGTCGCCGAGGCGGACGCGATCGACGTGCACATGATGATCAGCTCGTTCTGCTTCTTCCGGATCGCGAACCAGCACACGTTCGGCGCGCTGTTCGGGCGGGACATGACGGCTCCGGAGCACCGGGAGCGGCACCGCGAGATGATCGGCGAGATGGTCGTGGCGTACCTGACCGGCGCCGGGCGCAGGACGCTCGGCCGCGGCGGCTCCTAGCCGCGGGCGTTGGCGGGGCGCCGGTAGACGAAGCCCGGCGCGGCGCCGTCCTCCGTTCCGGCGAGGACGGCGCGGTCGCGGACGAGGTGGTGGTCGGGCGACAGGGCGCAGGCCGGGTCCGTGCGGGAGGCGTCGCCGGTCAGCGCGTACGCCTGGCAGCGGCAGCCGCCGAAGTCGGTCTCGCGGCGCGGGCACTCGCCGCACGGGCCGCTCATCCACGCGGTGCCGCGGTAGGCGTTGAAGGCGTCGGAGCTGCGCCAGATCCAGGACAGCGGATGGTCGCGCACGTTCGGGGGACGCAGATCGGCGATCGCGTAGGCGGCCGGGCACGGCAGTGCCGTCCCGTCGGGCGCCACGGTGATGGAACGGGCGCCCCAGCCGCCCATGCACGGTTTCGGCACGCCCTCGTAGTAGTCGGGAAGCACCCACACCAGTTCCGGGCCCCGGGACTTCGCGCGATGGGCGGCGACCGCCTCCTTGGCGGAGTCGAGCTGTTCCCTGGTGGGGAGCAGGACGTCCCGGTTGCGGAGGGCCCAGCCGTAGAACTGGGCGTTGGCGAGTTCGATGCGGTCGGCTCCCCAGCGTTCGCCCATGGCGATGATCTCGGGCAGGCGGTCGAGGTTGTGCCGGTGCAGGACGACGTTGAGCCCGAAAGGCAGCCCGGCGGCGCGGATCACGCCCGCGGCGCGCTCCTTCGCCGCGTAGGAGGCGCGTCCGGCGATGAGGTCGGAGTTCGCCCGGTCGGCGTCCTGGACCGACAGCTGCACGCTGTCGATCCCGGCGCCGGCCAGCGCGTCCAGCCGGCCGGCGGTGAGGCCGAGGCCGCTGGTGACGAGCTGGGTGTAGACGCCGGCGTGGCGCGCCGCCGCCACGATCTGTTCCAGGTCGGGGCGCAGCAGCGGCTCGCCACCTGAGATGTGCGCCTGGACGATGCCGAGGTCGGCGGCCTCGGCGAACACCCGCGCCCACTCGTCCGCTGCCAGCTCGGTACTGCGGCGGACGAGTTCGAGCGGGTTGGAGCAGTACGGGCAGTGCAGCGGGCACGCATGGGTCAGTTCGGCGAGCAGCGCCCACGGCGCGGCGGGCTCGGTCATTGCAGCCATCCCTCGGCGCGGACTCTGTCGATGAACTCGGGGACGTCCCGGTCGAGCGGGGCGTCCGGGTGGTCGGCGGCGAGCGCGGCGATGATGCCGGCGACGGTGCGCCGCCCGTCGCAGAGCCGCAGGATGCGTCCGGCCTCCGGGCTGAGCAGGACGGCCCGTTCCGGCATCAGCAGCAGCTCGGCGCGGCGGACGCGGTCGTAGCGGAGCAGGACGGAGCGGGCGAGCGCGGGCCGCGTGTCGTCCGTGACCGCCGCCATCGCCGGTGCGGGTTCAGCCGGCATCGGCGCTCCCCGTGGCCGTGGCGTGCTCGACGGCGTCCAGCAGGGACCAGAGCACGTCGCACTTGTAGGTGAACGCGGCCAGCACCCGTTCTTGGTCGGCGCGCGTCTCGGCCCACCGGTGCACCAGGGCGAGGGCCTCTTCGGCGTCCCGGCGGCCCTGCTGCACGCGGACCTGGAAGTAGCGCAGCCCTTCCGGCTCGATCCAGGGGTAGTGGCGTTCCCACGCGCCGATCCGCGTGACCATCAGGTCCGGCGCGAACAGCTCGGTCAGCGACGAGGCGATAGCTTCGAGGGGCGTGGCGAGGCGGCAGAAGTTCACGTAGCCCTCGACCGCGAACCGGACGCCGGGCAGGACGCCCTCCCCCGAGAGCAGCAGCATCCGGTCCAGGCCGGCGGCCTCACCGAGGCGCAGCCACCGCTCGATGCCGCCCGCGTCGCCCCGCTCGCCGTCGTCCCCGCCGCCCGAGCCGTCGCCGTCGCGGCCGTCGTGGTCGTGGATGCGCCGGATCCAGCTGCGCCGCAGGTCCCGGTCGTCGAGCTTGGCGAGGATGAGCGCGTCCTTGATCGGGATGTGCCGCTGGTAGTGGAAGCGGTTCAGCACCCAGCAGCGCAGCTCCTCCGGCGTCAGCAGCCCGTCGTGCATGCGCAGGTTGAACGGGTGCCGGTGGTGGTAGCGCTCGGCGGCGATCTCGCGGAGCCGGCGCTCCACCTCGCCGGGCGTCCACGGCAGCGGGCGGGCGGGACGGCGCGGGGCGTCCGTCGTGGTGCTCACAGGTCGATCACCTGGCCTTCCGATGCGACCTCGATCCCCATTCCGGCGAGGGTGCGGTGGCCGTCGTGGCCGGGGTCGACGAGGGGGTTGGTGTTGTTGAGGTGCGTGTAGAGGCGCCGCGCGGCGGGCAGCGCCGCGAGCCGTCCGGCCGTGCCGTTCGGGCCGCCGATCGGCAGGTGGCCCATCGCGGTGGCGGTCCGTCCGGTGAAGCCGGAGCGGCGCGGCTCGTCGTCGTCCCAGAACGTGCCGTCGACGATGACGCAGTCCGCGGCGAACAGGACCCGGCCGAGTCCGGACGGCCAGCCGGCGAGCGCCGGCGCGTAGACGAGGCTCGCGCCACTGACCCGGTCGGTGACGTGCAGCGCCACCGACCACGCCCCGTCCGGCAGGTCGAGATCGGCGGCGTACCGCGGACGCTTGCCCGAGACCCTGACCGCCCGGATCTCCACGCCTCCGGCGCCGTCCAGCGGGACGGGCCCGTCCTCAGGGAGATTCGACCAGGTCAGCGCGGTGTACGGGGCGAGGACGCGGTCCATCCGCAGCCCGCGCGCCAGTGCGTCGCGGACGGTGCCGGTCGCGACGACGTGCAGGTCCCGCGCCTCCCGCAGCCGGGGCAGCCCGAGCGTGTGGTCGAGCTCAGCATCGGTCAGGACCACGCCCGCGACCGGGGTGCGGCGCCGCTCCGGACCCGGGTGCAGGTCCGGGTTCGCCTCGATCTGCTCCGCGATGTCCGGCGTCGCGTTGACCACGTACCAGCGTCCCGGGGACGCCTCGATCGCGATCGACGCGTGCAGCCGGCGCCACGACGGGTGCGCGCGGGCGGCGGCGCACCCGTGGCACGCGCAGTTCCACTGGGGGACGCCGCCGCCCGCGGCGGTGCCGAGAACGCGCACCCTCATCGGACCGGGATCAGATCTCGACGCCGAAGTAGGCCGTGACCTCCAGGGAGGTCTCGACCACCTGGTAGTCGGGCGTGGACCAGGAGGCGGCCCGCTGGTCGGCCGCGCCCTGCGCCTGGCCGTCGGCGAGGTCGGTGTGGGCGGTCTGGGCGTCGGGGAGGTGCTGGGTCATCTCTGGTGCTTCCCTTCCGTGGGGGGATCTGTGCGGCCCGGGCCCGCCGGCCCGGGGGTCACTGGACGACGATCTTCCCGGTGCTCTGCGGGAAGACCGGGTCGTTGTAGAAGTACTCGCCGCGCTTGGTGAAGGTGTGCGTGTAGGACTCGCCGGGCTTGAGCCGCCCGGAGTTGAACACGTGCTCGAAGAACGACGCGGCGCCGTGCGAGTGCTCGTTCCCGGCCGGGTTGACGAACGTGACCTCGGTGCCGACGGGGACGGTCATGTTCTGCGGCGACATCGCGTTCTGCGCGACCGTGTTCTCCTCGTCGCCGGGCGCGCCCGCCGCCGAGTCCCAGATCCGGCCGAGCGTGACGGTGTTGTCCGCGTCCGCCCCGGCGACGGCCGCGGTGCGGATCTGGTTGCGCTTGGACGGCGGGGTCGGCGCGGGCGCCGGGCCGACCTTCCCGTTCAGCTTGAACGCCCACAGGTGGTCGCCCTTGGGGATGTCGGGGTAGGGCAGCCAGCTGCCGCCGGCGAAGACCGCGATGTACTGCTCGCCGTCGATCTCGTAGCTGACCGGGCTGGTGTGGACGCCGGCGCCGCACTGCCAGCTCCACAGGTCGCGGCCGGTGGCGTCGTCCATCGCGTGGAGCACGCCGTCCGGGCCGCCCTGGAACATGACGCGTCCGGCGGTCGTGAGGATCCCGTTGCCGTGGGCGAGGGACCACTCCCCCTCTTTCCGCCACACGGGCTTGTTGGTGCGGGGGTCCACGGCGACGATGCCGCCGGAGAAGTACTCGCCGAGCGGCCGCGCGGTGTTGACGCGTCCGCCGTTGGTGTTGGAGTAGGAGGAGTTGACGAGCCCGTACCCGACGTAGACGAACCCGGTGTGCGGGCTGAATGACATGTACGACCAGTCCGCGCCGCCGCCGGCGCCGGGGAACAGGATCGTCGCGTCGTCCCAGAACGGCGTGAAGATCTCGCCGGTCGGGTAGTACGGGACGGGCCTGGTCGTGTCGTGGAAGCTCGGCGACTGGTGGACGAACGGCTCGCCGCCCGGGAACGGCTGCGTCGGCCAGGTCTTCTGCCGCGGCTCCTGCGGGACGGGCCGCTCGGTGATGCCGTGCACGCCCTTTCCTGTCTCGCGGTCGAGGATATAGAACATCCCGACCTTGCTGCCGTACACGACGACCTTGCGCTTGCGGTGGCCGATCTGCACGTCGGCCAGCACCGGCGCCATGACGTTGTCGAAGTCCCAGATGTCGTGGTGGACGGACTGGAAGTGCCAGCGCCGCTCGCCGGTCTTGGCGTCGATGGCGACCAGGCAGTTGGCGAACAGGTTCGTCCCGCCGCGGGTCGAGCCGTTCGTGCGGGGATAGGGGTTGCCGAACGTCCAGTAGACGAGGCCGAGCTCGGGGTCGATCGCCGGGTGGATCCAGCAGACGACGCCGCCGGTCTTCCAGGTGTCGCCCTCCCAGGTGTCGTTGCCGAACTCGCCCGGTCCGGGCGGGCCCCAGAACGTCCAGGCGATCTCGCCGGTGCGGGCGTTGAGCGCGTAGGCGCGGCCGCGGGCGCCGGCGGTGCTGCCCTCGGTGCCGACGTAGATGAGGCCGTCGAAGTAGACGATCGCGCCGGCGAGGCCGCCGCGGTTGCCGCCGCACTGCCCTTCCTGCGGGTCGCAGTTCGGGTCGCCCTCGCCGGCGACGAGCAGCTCGCGCTGCCACACGACGGCGCCGGTCTTCTGGTCGAGCGCGTAGACGATGTTGGAGCCGGACGTGGTGAAGACCAGCCCCTCCCCCAGGCCGACGCCGCGCATGTTGGTCTGCTGCGAGCCGACGTTGGTCTTCCACTTGACCTCGCCGGTGCGGCCGTCGACGGCGAACACGTTCTGCTGGCCGGTCTGGACGTACAGCACGCCGTCCTGGGCGACGATCGTGCTCTGCTGCGAGCGCGCCGACGTGCTGCCGCCTTCGAGGTTGACGTGCCAGGCGCCGCCGAGGTGCCGGACGTTGCCGCGGTCGATCCGGCGGAGCGTGGAGTGGTTCTGGTTGCCGTAGTTCCCGCAGACCTTGGGGAAGTCGCGGCCGGTGGCGCCGAAGGCGGTCGGCTGCGGCGGGACGGGCAGGGCGAGGCGGGACGAGGCTGCCTCGGCGTTCGCCGCCGGGGTGCGCAGCGGCGTGAAGGCCACGGTGCCGCCGACGACCGCGGCCGCCCCGGTCAGGAAGTTCCGTCGATCCATGCTCTCTCCCATTCCGTGGTCCACCAGACGGACTCATAGGTCCGATCGACGGACGACACGGTAAGCCGCTTCGGCGGCCCTGGCAATAGCCTGCATCTCGAACGGCTCCCGCACATCGGTAATTTCACCAGTCATGACAGAAGGGCTTCTCGCGGTCCGGCCCGAGCGGTCCGCACCTGGGGTATTGCCGACGGCCGATCCGCATGAGATCGTCCTAGAACCTCTAGACGGTTCAATTGATCCACTAGATGGACCAGTGAGTGAGCCTGGCGGAAAGGAACCCACCCCATGAAGAGACCCGCGTCCCCCGTGCTGTCCGCCGCCGCGGCCGCCGTCGGCACCGCCGCCGTGCTGGCCGCCGCCGCGCTGACCGGCGGAGCGGCCACGGCCGGCCCCCTCGCCAAGCCGAAGAACGCCGGCGCCCAGGAGCTCGGCGACCCCGTCTACGGCGTCTGCCGCGGCACCGACCCCCGCTGCTACCACGACTGGGGCAACTTCGATCCCGCCAAGGGCTACAAGATCCTCGTCTACAGCCGCACCGCCGGACCGCGGCACGCCAACCTCGGCCCCGCCCTCGGCCCCGGCATGAACCCGCCGCTCACCGACGCCAACGTGGCCCAGAAGGCCCTGGTGAAGATGGGGCAGGACAACGGGTTCGGCGTCGACTGGACCGAGGACGTCACGCAGCTCGCCTCGCCGTCGACGCTGTTCCGCTACAACGCCGTCGTCTTCATGAGCACCACCCGCGACACCCTCGACGACGCGGCGCAGACCTCGCTGCGGCAGTACATCCGCGGCGGCGGCGGGTTCGTCGGCATCCACAACGCGTTCGGCACCGAGTACAACTGGCCCTGGTACGAGGGGCTCCTCGGCGGAGCCAACTTCTACGACCACGGGCACGCGCAGCCCGGGACCGTCCAGACCGTCGACCGCAAGGACGCCTCCACCGCCGGGCTGCCGTCCCGGTGGGACTTCAGCGACGAGTGGTACAACCTCGTCCCGTTCCCGAGCGAGGTGCGGTTCCTCGCGACCGTGGACGAGAAGACCCTCACCGAGGGCGTCACCGGCAACATGAACCATCCGGGGCACGGCTCCTTCCACCCCGTCGCCTGGTGCCAGTACTACGACGGCGGCCGCGCGTGGCTGACCACGCTCGGGCACGACGCCAAGGCGTTCACCGACGACGGCACGGGCTTCGCCGGGGCGAAGCAGTTCCAGAGCCTGGTGCTGAACGGCATCGAGTCCGCGATGGGCATGAAGCCCTTCTGCCGCTGACGCGCGGCGCGCCGCCCCGTCCCCAGGCCGGGCTCGGACCGGATCTCCCGGACGAGCCCGGCGACGGTGCACCTAGAGGCCCAGGTAGATGCGGCGGACCTGGACGTCGTCGCGCAGCTCGCGGGACGTGCCGACCATCGCGACCTCGCCGTTCTCCATCACGACGCAGTCGCTGGTCGCCTCGAACGTCAGCTTGGCGTTCTGCTCGACCAGCAGCAGGCTGAGGCCCTCCTCGCGCAGCCGCACCAGCACCGCGAGGATGTCCTCGACGAGCTTGGGCGACAGCCCCATGGACGGCTCGTCCAGCAGGATCAGCCGGGGCCGGGCCATCAGCGCCCGGCCGACCGCCAGCATCTGCTGCTGGCCGCCGGACAGCGCGCCCGCGAGCCGCGACCGCATCTCCCCCAGCACCGGGAACAGCTCGTACACCTCGGCGAGGGACTCCTTCGTCTCCGCGCCCCGCCACGGGCGGGCGTACGCGCCGAGCATCAGGTTCTTCTCGACGGTGAGGCCGGGGAAGACGTGCCGGCCCTCGGGGACGTAGCCGATGCCGTGCCGGACGATGTCGCGCGCCTTGACCCTGGTGAGGTCCGTGCCGCCGAACGTGACGCGCCCTCCGCTGCGCGGGACGAGTCCCATCAGCGCCTTGAGCGTGGAGGTCTTGCCCGCCCCGTTCGCGCCGATGATCCCGACCGACTGGCCGGGCTCGACCGTGAAGCCGATCGAGTTGACGGCGCAGACCCCGCCGTAGTGGACGGACAGGTCCTCCACCGTCAGCGTCGCCGCCTCCGGGGCCGTCCCGGTCCCGGCCTTCTCGCCGCCCTTGGCGGCCGTGCCCGCGTTCATGAGGTCACCTCGGTGCTGTTCGGCAGCGGCATGTCCGCCATCGCGGAGTCGCCGAGGTAGGCCTCGATGACCGCGTGGTCCGCGACGACCTCGGCGGGGGTGCCCTCGGCGATCACCGATCCGCCGGCGAGGACGGTCACCCGCTCGCACAGCGACATCACCAGGCCCATGTTGTGCTCGATGAGCACGACGGTGACGCCGCTGTCGCGGATGGAGCGGACGATCTCCGCGAGCTGGCGCACCTCCTCGCCGTTGAGCCCGGCGGCGGGCTCGTCGAGCAGCAGCAGGCGCGGCGCCCCGGCCATCGCCCGGGCGATCTCGATCCGGCGCTGGATGCCGTAGGGCAGCGCGCCGGGCGCCGCCGCGGCGAACTCCGCCAGCCCGAAGCGGCGGAGCAGGTCGTCGGCGCGGCGGTGCAGGCGGCGCTCCTGCCGCCAGATCCCGACGGGCCACAGCGCGTATCTCCAGATCGCGTACGTGCGGGACCGGTCGAGCGCGACCAGCAGGTTGTCCCGGACGCTCAGCTCCCCGAACAGCCGCAGGTTCTGGAACGTGCGGGCGAGCCCGAGCCGCGAGAGCCGGTACGGGCGGGATCCGGAGACGACCTGCCCGTCCACCAGGACGCGCCCGCCGGACGGCCGGTAGAACCCGCTGACGACGTTGAACAGGGTCGTCTTCCCCGAGCCGTTCGGCCCGACGATGCCGCGGATCTCGCCGCGCTCGACGGTGAGGGAGACGTCCTTCAGCGCCTTGAGCCCGCGGAACTGCTTGGCGATGCCGTCGATCTCCAGCATCGGCCGCGATCCGCCGGCCGCGGCTTCTTCCCCGGCATGGGCGGCGGCCTCGTACGGCTCGAACGGCCGCAGGACGGACCGTTCCGCCGTCCTGCCGAGCCGCCGGTCCAGCACGGCCTTCAGCCGGGCGGGGACGCCGGCGAGCCCGGTGGGCGCGAACACCACCATGAGGACCACGACGACGCCGAAGCCGAGCTGGGCGTAGGTGGGGTGGTCCACGAGCTTCTCGCGGATCAGCGTCAGGCCGACCGCGCCGACGACGCAGCCGACGAGGCTCTGCCGACCGCCGATCACGACCATCGCCAGCAGCAGGAACATGTTGGCGATGTTGAAGGTGTCGGGCGCGATGTAGCGGATCAGGCCCGCGTACAGGACGCCGGCGAGGCCGCCGAACACGCTCGACAGCATGAACGCCGTCATCCGCAGCAGCGGGATCTCCGCGCCGACCGCGCCCGCGGCGAGCGGGTCGTCCCGCATCGCCATCATCCGGCGGCCGAGCCCGGTGCGCACCACGAACAGGCCGAACGCCAGCGCGAGCGCGAACACGACGACTTCGAGGTAGTAGTACAGGTACTCGCTGGACAGGTCGACGCCGAACATCGGCGGGACGGGGATCGCCGAGATGCCCTCGGCGCCGCCCGCGATCTCGGCGTTGGTGGTCCAGTTGATGAAGCCGAGCGCGAGGCCCAGCGTGACGATCCCGAGGTAGTGCGACTGCATCCGCAGCGCCGGGATGCCGACCAGCAACCCGATCAGCGCGGAAGCGATCAGCGCCAGAGCGGCGGCGGGCCAGAACCCGAGCCCGTTGTGGGTGGTGAGGATCGCGGTCGCGTAGGCGCTGACGCCGAAGAAGGCGATCTGCGCCAGGTTGATCTGCCCGGCTATGCCCATCGCGAGCCCCATGCCGATCGCCAGCAGCGCGAACACGAGCGCGATGTCGACGACGTGGATGGCGTAGCTGCCGACCGTGTACGGCAGCAGCCAGGCGATGACGGCGAACGCCACGAGCGTCCCGAGCTTCGGCGTGTACCGGTTCCTGAGGAGGGCGTTCATGCGCGGCTCACCGTCGTCTCGCCGAACAGGCCGGTCGGGCGGATCATGATGGCCACCGTGAAGACCAGGAACACCACGAGTTCGGAGTAGCCCTGGAAGTGGCCGGCGGCGAAGGAGTCGAGCACCCCGATCGCGAAGCCGCCGGCGATGGCGCCGGGGATGTTGCCGCAGCCGCCGAGCATCGCCGCCGCGAACCCCTTGATGCCGATGGTGCCGCCCATCGTCGGGTTCACGTACAGCAGCGGGCCGACGAGCCCGCCGGCGAGCGCGGCGAGCCCGGCGCCGATCGCGAACGCGATCGCGTTGCTGCGGCCGACGTGGATGCCGACCGCGGTGGCGGCCTCGTGGTCCATCGCGACCGCCTGCATCGCGGCGCCCATCTTGGTGCGCTGCAGGAACGCGACGAGCAGGAACACCGCCACCGCGGCGATCGCCAGCACGACGAGGTCGTAGGTGCGGACGCGGAGCCCGAAAAACTCCAGCGGGGCGCCGCCGACCGGGGTCCGGACGGCCCGTCCGGTCGCGCCCCAGATGAGGACGGCGACGGCCTGCAGCACCATCCCGAAGCCGATCGTGCCGATCAGCATCAGGGTGAAGTCCTTGTTCTCCAGCGGGCGCAGCACCCGCTCGATGAACAGCCCGATGAGGCCGGTCACCGCGATGGCCAGCACCATGGCCAGGGCGAACGGCAGCTTGGTCGACATGTAGAACGTGGACGCGGCGTAGGCGCCGATCATGAGCACGTCGGCGTGCGCGAAGTTGACCAGGCCCATGGTGCGGTAGACGAGGGAGAATCCCATCGCCACCAGGGCGTAGATCGCGCCGAGGCTCAGTCCGCCTATCAGTGTCTGAAGGAAGACCTGCATGGTTCTCTTTCTGCGCGGCCGGCGTCGGAGCCGGCGGGGACGAGGGCGGGGCGGCCGGGCCCGCGGGATGCGCGACCGCATCCGCGGCCGGGAGATCTGGACCAACTTCGGCATCGACCCGAAGGAGGACGGCG
>NZ_JBEZJL010000028.1:0-22551 GCF_040651755.1 Actinomadura sp. NPDC048394
GATGGCCACGGGGCGACCCGACCGAAACCGGCCGAGTCGATAAAGGCACTGGCTTTTAACACGCTGTTGAGTTCTCAAGAAACGGACACCCACCGCGCCAGACCCGCTCTCGCGAGCCCCGCTCCGGGGCAACCCTTCTAACTTACCGGAACTTTCGCTCCTGTCAACCGACTCTTCCGAATCGATCTTCAGGTTCGTCGCCCGCCTCCCGCGTGCCATCGCAGGCGACGAAGATCGCCTGTGTCTGATCTTGCGGAAGAGTCCCCGGGGCCGGCCACCTTGCGGCGTCCTGCATCCCCTCTCGGGCTGTCCACTCCAGGGTACCTCGCTCCGAAGCGGGCTTCGAACCGTTTTTCCCGGGTGGCTTCCCCTGGGGCCGTCCGCCTGCCGGCGTCCCGCATCCCCTTGGGGCAGGAAGAACATTAGGCAGGCGCGCACGGTCCGTCAAATCGGCGCGGCCACCGCTCGGACACGCTCCGGCCGTCCATCGGAAACCCCCAGGTCACGCAGGCGCGAGGCGGTCGGCGTCAGTGCGGCGTCAGCCGGGCGTCAGCGCCTGAGGCGCGATGTGCGCGCCGTATCAGGGCCCTCCAGGACGCTCGGTGATGTCGAACACGAGGGACTGAGAGAGGCCGACCGATGGACTATGTGATCCAGGCCGAGGGCCTGCGCAAGAGGTTCGGGGAGACGCACGCCCTGGACGGAGTGGACGTCGCGGCGAAGCGCGGCACGGTGCTCGGCGTGCTCGGCCCGAACGGGGCCGGTAAGACGACCGCCGTGCGGATCCTCGCGACGCTGCTCAAGCCGGACGAGGGCCGCGCCTCGGTCGCCGGATACGACGTGGTCAAGGACGCGGCGCGGGTCCGCGCGATGATCGGGCTGACCGGGCAGTACGCGTCGGTGGACGAGGAGCTGACCGGCACCGAGAACCTGGTGATGATCGCGCGGCTGCTGGACTTCGGCCGGGCCGACGCGAAGGCGCGGGCACGCGAGCTGCTGGCCCGGTTCCGGCTCACCGACGCGGGGGCGCGCGCGGTGAAGACGTACTCGGGCGGCATGCGCCGCAGGCTGGATCTGGCGGCGAGCCTGATCAACCGTCCCGAGGTCATCTTCCTGGACGAGCCGACGACGGGGCTGGACCCGCGGGCCCGCAACGAGGTGTGGGACACCGTCCGCGAGGTGGTCGCCGACGGCGCGACCGTCCTGCTGACGACGCAGCAGCTGGACGAGGCGGACGCGCTCGCCGACCGGATCGTGGTCTTCGAGCACGGCCGGGTGATCGCGGAGGGGACGTCGGACGACCTGAAGTCGCGGATCGGGCGGCAGACGCTCGCGGTCCGGGCGACCGAGACGTTCCGGACGGCGCAGCTCACCGCGATCGTGGCGGAGCTCACCGGGGAGCGGCCGGAGGTGCAGGACGCGACGGGCCTGGTCACGGCGCCGGTGCAGGACCCGAAGCTGCTGCCCGCGCTGGTCCGCCGGCTGGACGAGGCGTCGATCGTGGCGGCGGAGCTGTCGCTGCGGCTGCCGAGCCTCGACGAGGTCTTCCTCACACTGACCGGGCACCTCGCCGAGGAGCGGCCCGCCGACCTGATCTCCGAAGGGAGCCTGGCATGACCACGATGACCGTCGACGCGCCCGTCTCGTCCGAGCCGCCCGCGCGGATCAGCCCGAGCCGGACGCTGCGGCACGGGTTGACGCTGGCGTGGCGCAACGTCGCACAGTTGAAGCATTCGCCGGAGAAGCTGCTGGACACGACGCTGATGCCGATCGTGTTCCTGCTGCTGTTCCTGTACGTGTTCGGCGGGGCGCTCGCCGGTAACACCCACGCCTACCTGCAGCAGCTGCTTCCCGGGTTGGTGGCGCAGATGGCGATGTTCGCCACGATGGGGCTGGGGACTGCGCTGAACGAGGACATCCACAAGGGGGTGTTCGACCGGTTCCGTAGCCTGCCGATCGCCCGGTCGGCGCCGCTGATCGGGTCGGTGCTCGGGGACACGGTGCGGTTCCTGACCGTGATGGTGGTGCTGGTGGGCTTCGGGTCGATCCTGGGGTTCCGCTTCCACACCGATCCGCTGTCGGTGCTGGGCGCGTTCGCGCTGGCGTACGTGTTCTACCTGGCGGTGTGCTGGATCTCGGTGCTGGTCGGGCTGGTGGCGCCGTCACCGGACACGGTGCAGGGCCTGGCGTTCATCTGGGTGATGCCGCTGACGTTCGGCAGCAGCGTCCTGGTGCCGAACACCTCGACGATGCCGGGCTGGCTGGAGGCGTGGACGAAGGTGAATCCGGTCACGCATCTGGCGGACTCGGTGCGCGCCCTGACCGTGGGCGGGCCGGTCGGCAACCACGTCTGGTACACGCTGGCGTGGGCGGCGGGGATCGTCGTCGTCACGTTCCCGCTGGCCATGCGGATGTACTCGCGCCGCGCCTGAGCGCGGTGGCGACGTCAGCGCGCGGCGGGGACGCCGGCCCGGAAGCGGAGTGCCGGGTCGGCGTCCTTCGCCGCGTCCACGGCGTAGAGCATGTCGATGCCGGCCTTGAGGTAGGGGTATTCGGCGGCGAGGTAGGCGAGCTCGTACGGCCCGGCGGGCAGGCCGGACCGCGCCAGCATGGCGGCCACATCGGCGGGTGCGTCGTTGGTGCCGGGTCCGGTCGGGACGGTCTCGGTCATCGGTCGTCTCCTTGTGCGGCGAGGGCGGGGACGCGGAGGTGCCAGTCGGTGACGCCCTGGTAGGCGTCGGCGGCGCGCAGGATGCCGGCCTCCCCGAACGCGGGTCCGGCGAGCTGGAGGGACAGCGGCAGCCCTGCGGCAGTGGCGCCCATGGGCGCGGCGAGGACGGGGTTGCCGACGGCGTCCCAGTACGGGGTGAAGAAGAAGCGGGACGCGGCGTCCACGTTGATGTTCCCGGCGGCGTCGGTGATGTCGTCGTAGCGCGGGGCGCCGATGCCGAGCGTCGGGGCGGCGATGAGGTCGACGTCGTCGAAGAGGCGGGCGAGCGCCTGCTGCGCGACGCGGCGGATGCGCTGCGCCTGGACGTAGTCGGCGCCGGTGGCGAGAGCGCCGCGGGCGAGCGCGAGGCGGGTGGACGGTACGTAGTCGTCCCAGCGGGCGGCGAGGTCGGCGCGGTGGTAGGCAAGGGCCTCAGCGCTCATCGTGACGTAGTTCGCGGTGATCGTCTCGGCCCAGTACGGCAGCGACACCTCGACGAGCGTCGCGCCGAGCCCGGCGAGGACGCGGAGTGCTTCGTCGAACGCGGGCGCCAGGGCGGGGTCGGCGTCGTCGGGGAAGTGATTCTCGCGGACGACACCGACCCGCA
Organism: Actinomadura sp. NPDC048394; assembly: GCF_040651755.1. Lineage (NCBI taxonomy): Bacteria > Bacillati > Actinomycetota > Actinomycetes > Streptosporangiales > Thermomonosporaceae > Actinomadura > Actinomadura sp. NPDC048394. The sequence continues at coordinate 3,318 of NZ_JBEZJL010000028.1, forward strand.
CACCATCGAGCGTCCCGTCGAACTCGGGCGCGGTGTACGGGACGTCCACTGCGTCGGGGTCGGCGGGGTCGGGTCCGGCGATGGCGGCGAGGACGGCCGCGCAGTCGCGGGCGCTGCGGGCGAGCGGGCCGACGTGGTCGAGGCTGTAGCCGAGCGGGACGACGCCGTACTTCGGCACCCGCCCGAACGTGGGCATCAGCCCAGTGACGCCGCAGAACCCGGCCGGGATGCGGATGCTGCCGGCGGTGTCGGTGCCGAGCCCGGCGAGGAACATGCCGGTGGCGACGCCGCTCGCGGTGCCGGAGCTGGAGCCGCCGGGCCAGGCGGCGGTGTCCCACGGGTTCCGCGGGACCGGGAACGGCCCGGACGGGTCGGGCATCCCGCACGCGAACTCCATGGTGCTGAGCTTCCCGGTGATCACCGCCCCGGCCGCCTTCAGCCGGGCGACGGCGGTCGCGTCGCGTCCGGCGCCCCACCGCGGGTCGAGGACGGTGCTCTGCGCCGTGGTGGGGCCTTCGGCCATCGCGATGACGTCCTTGACGCCGAACGGGATGCCGTGCAGCGGTCCGCGGTCGGTCCCGGCGGCGAGCTCCCGGTCCGCCTGCTCGGCGCGGGCCAGCGCGTACTCGTCGAAGCGGGTGAGGTAGGCGCCGAGGACGCCGTCGAGCCGGTCGGCGGCGGCGAGGGCGTCCTCGGTGAGGCGGACGCTCGTCACGGCGCCGGCGCGCAGCGCCGCGGCGGCCTCGGTCAGGGTCAGCGGTGTCGGCACGGGCGGGACGCTATGCGGCGTGGGTCACACCGCGCCGCCGCGGTCCCGGTCAGCGGAAGGTCCGGCGCCGGTCAGCGGAAGGATCGGCGCCGGTCAGACCGTCTCGACGAGGACGGTGACCTCCGCGAAGACGTCGTCGCGGGTGACGCCGCGGCCGCGCGCGTAGGCCTCGTCGAACGCGGCCTCGCCGATCTCGCGTCTGACCGCGGATTCGACGCGGCGGACCTCGTGCGAGGCCTCGTTCCGGAAGCCGAGCAGGCCGCGCGCGGTGCCGAGCAGCTCCGCGGCCCGGACGTGGTGGCCGCGCGCCGCGGCGAGCGCCGCGAGCCCTTCCAGCAGCGACGCCAGCATCGGGTTGCCGGTGATCCAGTCGTCGGGGAGGTCGTCCCAGGCGCGGGCGTGCCATGCGGTGGCGCCGTCGAGGTCGCCCTCCTCCTCGGCGAGGCAGCCGAGCCGGCAGTAGGTGAGGCGCGCCTCGCGGGTGAAGTCGGGCCGGTGCCGGCGCGGTTCGACCCAGTCGTAGGCGCGGGTGGCGTAGGCCCGGGCGCTGCCGATGTCGCCTTCCCGCAGCGCCAGCTCGCACTGCGCGAGCAGGGCGGACGCGGCGTCCGCGAACTCGCCGACGCGCTCCAGCATCGCCGCGGAGGTCTCCAGGTCGCGGCGGGCCTGCTCGACGTCGCCCAGCACCGCGCGCACGCGCGCGAGCCCGGTGAGGATCCCGGCGCCCGCCTCGGGGCTGAGGCCCTCGCGGGCGTAGCCGAGGGCCTCCTCGCCGTACCGGATCGCGTCGGTGTACTCCCCCCGAGCCACCGCCACCTGCATCATGCCGCCGAGCCCGATGATCAGTCCCCAGCGGTCGCCGAGTTCGCGGAACGCGTCGCAGCCCGCGGCCGCCTCGACGGAGGCCCGGTCGATCTCGCCGGTGTTCAGCGCGATGTGCCCGAGGACCACGTTGACGATGGCGTGCACCCACGGGTCGGGGTGCTCCTCCGCGGCCTGCAGCCGCCGCCGGGTGTCCTCCATGTCGCCGGAGAAGATGCTGCTCGCCGGCGCCACCATGGCGAGGCCGGGGTGGCGCGGCGACTCCGGCACGAACCGGATCACGTGCTCCAGCACCGCGCGGAGCGACTCCCTCGTCGTCCCCTCCATGGAGGCCATCTCGGTGATGAGGTCGGCGGAGATGACGCAGAGGGCGTACTCCTCCTCCATCCCGGGCGGCGCGGCGTCGCCGGCGATGTCGCGGACGGACCGCGCCCACCCGCCGGCCTCCACCTCCATGTCGCGCATCATCCAGAACCACACCAGGCCCGCGACGAGGCGCAGCGCCATCGGCACGTCGCGGACGGCGGTCAGGTGGCGGAACGCGGCGCTGCAGTTGTCGCGCTCGGCGGACAGCCGCGCCGTCCAGTACAGCTGGTCGGCGCGGCGCAGCTCGGGCTCGGCGCGTTCGGCGAGGTCGACGCAGTACGCGGCGTGCTCGGAACGGACGCGGTCGGCCTCGCCCGCCTCCTCGAGCCTCTCCGCCGCGTAGACGCGGACGGTCTCCAGCAGCCGGTAGCGGACGTCGGCGTCACCGTCCGCCATCACCAGCGACTTGTCGATGAGCGCGGCGATCGTGTCGATGACGTCGTCGGGATGCGGGGCGTCCGGGGCGTCCAGCCCGCACACCCGGACGGCGCTCTCGGGGTTGGCGCCGCCCGCGAACACCGACAGCCGGCGCAGCACGGCGCGCTCCGCGCCGTCCAGCAGGTCCCAGCTCCAGTCGACGACGGCGCGCAGCGTGCGGTGCCGGGGCAGCGCGGTGCGGCTGCCCGCGGTGAGCAGCCGGAACCGGTCGCCGAGCCGGTCGGCGACCTGCCGCGGGGTGAGGGAGCGGAGCCGGGCGGCGGCGAGTTCGATCGCCAGCGGGATGCCGTCGAGCGCCCGGCAGATCGCCACGACGTCGGCGGCCGTCGCCGCGTCGACGGCGAAGCCGGGCCGCACCGCCGCGGCCCGGTCGGCGAACAGCCGGATCGCGGCGTACCCGAGCGCGTCCGCCGGTTCGAGGTCGGCGTCCTCGGGCGGCAGCGGCAGCGACGGGACGGGGCACAGCGACTCGCCGGTGATGCCGAGCGGCTCGCGGCTCGTCGCGAGGATCCGCACGCCGGGTGCGTGGGCGAGGATGTGGCCGGTCAGTTCCGCGACCGCGTCGACGAGGTGCTCGCAGTTGTCGAGGATGATCAGCATCCGCTTCGCGGTCAGGAAGTCGGTGAGCCGCTCGCGGGGATGCGGGACGCCGCGGGTCTCCCGGACGGTCTCGGGCACGCGGAGCGCGGCGATCAGGGCCTGCAGCAGGTCGCCGGAATCGCTGACCGGGGCGAGCGCGACGAACCAGACGCCGTCCGGCATGGCGTCCAGCAGCCCGGCGGCGGTCTCGCCGGCGAGCCGCGTCTTGCCCGCGCCGCCCGGCCCGGTCAGGGTGACGAGCCGGGACTCGCGCAGCAGCTTGCCGATCCGCCGCGACTCCTCCTCCCGCCCGACGAAGCTGGTGAGCTGCGCCGGAAGGTTCGTCCGCGGCGGCTCGGCCGGAGCCGGGACCGGAGCCGGAGCCGGGACCGCGACCGGCTCCGGGGCGGCGGGTTCGCGGCGCAGGATCGACAGGTGGACGGCGGCGAGCTCCGGGGACGGGTCGACGCCGAGCCGGTCGGCGAGCGCGCGCCGCGTCTCCTCGAACACCTCCAGGGCGTCGGCCTGCCGTCCCGCCGCGTACAGGGCCCGCATGAGCTGCCCGCGCAGCCGCTCGCGCAGCGGATGCGCGGCGGCCAGCGGCTCCAGCTCCGCGACCGGAGGGACGGGCCGCCCCGCGGCGACCTCCGCGTCCGCCCAGTCCTCGACGGCGGCGAGACGCAGCTCGTCCAGCCGCCCGATCGTCCCGTACGCGTAGTCGGCACCGGCGACGTCGGCCAGCGCGGGACCGCGCCACAGGTCCAGCGCGCGGCGCAGGCCGTCCGCCCGGCGCTCCGGGTCGCTCTCCTTCCGCGCGGCCGCGACGGCGCGCTCGAACGCGACCGCGTCGACCTCGCCGGGGTCGATGCCCAGCCGGTAGCCGCCGGGGCCGTGCTCGACCAGGTCGCGTCCCGCGACGCCCCGCAGCCGCGACACCAGCGCCTGCAGCGCGTTGCCGCCGCCCGCGGGCGGCGCGCCGTCCCACAGGTCGTCCAGCAGGCGCTCGGCCGACACGGGACGTCCCGCCTCGGCCGCCAGCCGGACCAGCAGCGCGCGCAGCCGCGGGCCGCTGACCTCGACGGGTCGCGCGGCCTCGTCCCGCACGGACAGCGGCCCCAGGATGCCGATGCGCACATGTCCCCTTTCCGGGTGCCATTGTCCCCGATGAGGAGACCCATCCCACCCGCCGTCCATGTGTGGACGGCGCATACCGGGTAGTCACCATCTATGCCCAGAGCACAGATCAAGGACGAGAAGAAGTACCAGAAGCTCCGCGACAAGGGCGAGAGCAAGGAGAAGGCGGCACGGATCGCCAACGCGTCCGCGGGGCAGGGAAGCAGGAAGGTCGGCCGCAAGGGCGGCAAGAACCCCTCGTACGACGACTGGACCAAGGACGACCTCATGAAGCGCGCCCGCGAGATCGGTATCGAGGGCCGCTCGTCGATGAACAAGTCGCAGCTCGTGAAGGCGCTGCGCGACCACTGATGGAACTGGTCTTCGTGCTGGACTGCGCGGACCCCGACGCGCTCGCGGACTTCTGGGCCGCCGCGCTCGGCTACGAGCGCGGCGGCTACGACCCCCCGTACGTCGGCCTCACCGACCCCCGCGGGAAGAACCCCCGGTTGCTGCTGCAGCGCGTCCCCGAGCCGAAGGTCGCCAAGAACCGCATGCACCCGGACCTGCGGGTCGCCGACATGGACGCCGAGCTCGCCCGCGTGACGGCGCTCGGCGCCACCGTCGTGCGCGGGCCGTTCGTCGACGACGGGTGGCCGACCACGGTCTGCGCCGACCCCGAGGGCAACGAGTTCTGCGTGATCGTCCCGCCCGGAAAGGAACAGGCATGAGCACCGTCGTCGACACGGCGCGCAAGCAGAAGGACCAGTACGCCGGGGACGCCGACCGGCCGCTCGGCTCCTACCTCGGCACCCTCGCCGTCTACGGCGTGACCACCGCCGCGATGGCGCTGCTGGCCTGGAGGCGGCGCGGCACCGCGCCCGCCATCGGCCTCGCCGACCTCGCGCTGATGACGATCACCACGCACAAGCTGTCCCGGCTGATCGCCAAGGACCCGGTGACGAGCCCGCTGCGCGCCCCGTTCACCCGCTACTCCGGGACGTCCGGTCCCGCCGAGCTCGCCGAGGAGGCCCGCGGGCACGGCGTCCGGCACGCCGTCGGGGAGCTGATCACCTGCCCGTTCTGCACCGGGCAGTGGGTCGCGACGGCGTACGCGGCGGGGCTGGTCTTCGCCCCGGACGCCACCCGCCTCGCCGGCGCCACGATGACCGCGGTGGCGGGCTCCGACTGGCTCCAGCTCGCCTACGCCCGGCTCCAGCAGTCCGCCGAGGACTGACTCCACAATCGCCACATTCTTGACGTTTGCCCCAGTGGAATCGGGTACGGCCACCCTATGGAGCTGTCATTCCTCAAGACGCTGTACCAACGCCCGGGCCCCTACGTGTCGGTGTACGCCGACCTCACCCGGACGACCGAGGACGCGTCCAAGGCCGCCGAGCTGCGGTGGCGGGCGCTGCGCGCGGAACTGGAGGCCCAGCACGCCCCCAAGGCCACGCTCCGCGCCGTCGAGCGGACCATCGACGAGGAGATGGCGGAGCGCCGTTCCGAAGGCCTGGTGGTCTTCGCCGCCGACGGCGAGGTGCTGCACACCGACCGGCTCCCCGGCGCGCCACGGTCCGCCCACGCGTGCGTCGCCCCGCTCCCCCACGTCGTGCCCTACCTCGCCGACCGCGGTGACCAGTTCCCCCACCTGACCGCGATCGTGGACCGGCGCGGCGGCACCATCGACTGCGTCCACGCCGACGGCCGCCGCGAGCACATCGAGGTCGAGGGCGACGAGGACTACCCGATCCGCAAGACCAAGGCCGGCGACTGGAACCAGTCGCGCTTCCAGCGCTCCTCGGAGAACGTCTGGAAGGCCAACGCGAAGAAGGTCGCGCACAAGATCGACCGGGTCGCGGACCGCTGCGGCGCCGAGGCCGTGCTGATCGCCGGCGACACCCGCGCCCGCACCGCCGTCCTGGACGAGATCTCCGAGCCCGTCCTGGAGCGCACCGTCGAGGTCGACAAGAACACCGGCGCCGGGGACCCCGACCTCCGCGCCGAGCTGGACCGCGTCCTGAAACTGAAGACGACCGAGCGGGTCATGGCGGTCGCCGAGCGGTTCGACCGCGAGCTCGCCAACGGCCAGCGCGCCGTCGCGGGGCTCCCCGCGACCGTCCAGGCCGTCCGGCAGGGGCAGGTGGAGACGCTCATCCTCGACGACGACCCCGACTCCCCGGCCCGGCTGTGGATCGGCCCCGACCCGAGCCAGGTGGCCGCCGACCCCGACGAGCTGCGCACCGAGTTCGGCGTCGCCGACCCCACCCCGGAGCGCGCCGACGCCGCCCTCGTCCGGGCGCTCACCGCCACCGACGGCGACCTGGTCGTCCTCCCGGCCGACGGCCCCAACGCGAACCTGCACGTCGGCGCCGTCCTGCGCTACGCCGCCCAGGTATGAGAAAAGGAGCGGGCGAACCCGCTCCTCACTTCGCGTGGAGCTATGGGGATTCGAACCCCAGACCTCCTCCATGCCATGGAGGCGCGCTACCAACTGCGCCATAGCCCCTTGCTCGGAGAAAAGCTTAGTGCACGTTGGGAGCACTTCGGACGCCGCGGGCCACGGAGGGCGTCCTCCGTGGCCCGCGGTGGGCGTCACTGGTTGTTCGACTTGAAGACGTACCAGTGGTCGTTGAGCGTCGGGACGTGGACGGTGAGGCTTTTCGGCCACTCGATCGGCAGGCCGAGGAGGTTGTACTCCTGGGTCTTCTGCGGGGACTCGGCGGCGGGCCGCTGGGCGCTGTCGGTCGCGTTCGCCGGCGCCGCCTTCGCCGGCGTCTGCGCCGGCGCCTTCTCGGCGGTGCTCGCCGAGCACAGGACCTTGCCGAGGTCCGGGGTGTTCGGGAGCAGCTTCAGCACCGAGAGCACGCGGACGGCCTTGGCGCAGTCCTCGTTGTTGTCGGGTGTCGAGGTGGTCGTCGTGCTGGTCGCAGGGCCGGGCGGCGGCGCCTCCAGCGCCGACGCGGGGGCCGCGACGGCCACGACCGAGGCCGCCGCCAGCGTGGCGGGCAGCAGCCCTCTTCCGGAGATCCGGCTTCGCATAGGTACAACCCTCATCTCGATCACATCACCACTACGTGGCGTGTTCCCGCGTGATCGATGCGGCGAAGCGCGGCCCGGCGAAAGGTAGCCGCCGTCATGGCCAAGGCTTTGCGGTCAGGGCGCCGTCGGCATCGCCGAGGTAGCCGCGCAGTGCCTCATTTCCAAGGCAACCCCCCACGGCGCCCGCATCCCGCTCAACCTGGGTAGATCACCGCGAACGGCCCGCACTCCGGCATGTCAGGTCCACCCGAGCCGGTCGCCGACCTCGTCGGGGGCGTATCCGCGCCGGCCGCCCTCGCCGATCCACACCATCCCGTCGGCCTCCGTGACGGCGCCGACGGCGTGCTCCTGCGGCATCCGCGGCTGCACCGCGAGCCGGACCTCCAGCCGCGGATCGAACCGGCGCAGCTCGTCGATGAGGTCGGCCACGGTGACCTCGCGTTTCGCTCCCCTGCGGTGTCTGCCCATACCCCGAATGAAACCATCCCCGCCGGACCACCCAGAACATTCGTCCCACTATGTCCGTTTGATCTTTACCCAGCCCCTGCGGACCACCAGTAGGCGCGAAGCGCCGGGGGGGGCAAGGGGCGAAGCCCCAAAAAGCGCGCGCAGCGCGCGCCGGGGGCGTGGGGGCGAAGCCCCCACATCGGGGGGCTCGGGGGGTCGTCCCCCCGAAAAACACTGCGGGCCCTGGCGAAATCGCCCGAAGGGCGATGAGCACCAGAGCCCGACTCGTGGAGCTATGGGGATTCGAACCCCAGACCTCCTCCATGCCATGGAGGCGCGCTACCAACTGCGCCATAGCCCCGCGCGTCTGCGTGGACGTTCATCCCGCAGCGCTCCGCCAGTGTATAGGACACCGGGGGTGGGTCTCGAATCGTTTGGGCGTCAGGCTCCGTTGTCGGTGCGGTCGTCGCCGAGGACGGGCTCCGGGAGGGTGCCGGCGTTGTGCTCGGCGAGGCGCCAGCCGCCGTCGCGCATCTCGGTGATGACGGACCAGCAGCAGTTGGAGAGGCCGCCGAGGCGCTCCCAGGTCTCTTCGGGGAGGCCGAGGAGGTGGGACATGCCGAGGCGGAGCGCGGCGCCGTGGGACGCGACGACGAGCCGCCCGGTGGGCGGCAGGTCGTCGAGGGCGCGTTCGAGGGCGGCGCCGACGCGCTTGGCGACCTGGGCGCTGGTCTCGCCGCCGGGCGGCTGCCAGGCGGCGTGCTCCTCGGGGTAGCGTTCGCGGATCTCGCGGGCGGTGAGGCCCTCCCAGGCGCCGCCGTCGCGCTCGATCAGGTCCTTGTCGTACTGGACGGGGAGTCCGGTGATGTCGGCGAGGGCCTGGGCGGTGTCGGCGGCCCTGCGCAGCGGTGAGGCGAGCAGGGCGGTGGGGCGGAGCCCGGCGAGGAGCCGGGCGGCACGGTGGGCCTGGGCCACGCCGGTGTCGTCCAGGGGGATGTCGGTCTTGCCCTGGAAGCGGCGTTCGACGTTCCACGCCGTCTGGCCGTGCCGCCACAGCAGGAGGGTGCGCTTGCCGGGTTCGCGGGTGGGACGGGTGTCACTCACTCGCGCTCCCGACGGCGCGGGCGCGCTGCTTCATGTGGGCGTTGACGCTCTCGGGCAGCGCGATGAGGGGGCAGTCCTTCCAGAGCCGTTCGAGGGCGTAGAAGAGCCGGTCCTCCTCGTGCTGGATGTGCACGATGACGTCGGAGTAGTCGAGGAGGACCCAGCGGCCCTCGCGCTCGCCCTCGCGCCGGATGGGCTTGGCGTCGGCCTCCTCGCGGAGGCGCTTTTCGACCTCGTCGACGATGGCGCGGACCTGGCGGTCGTTGGGCGCCGAGCAGAGCACGAACGCGTCGGTGATGACGAGCTGCTCGCTCACGTCGTAGGCAAGAATGTCGTCGGCCAGCTTGTCGCCCGCCGCCTCGGCGGCGATCCGGACGAGCTGCGCCGCCCTGTCGGATGCGGTCACGATGCGCTCGCGATCCTCCCTGTAGGGGTCGTCTCGGCTAACACCTTCTCATGGGTGGCGGCCGGCGTCCCTGTTCGTCGGTGTCCGGGCTGGTACGGGCGTCCAGCCCCCTGTTCCAGGGTATGCGGCGCTCCGGGCTGATCGTCCGGGTGAAGATCCAGGTCAGCGATGCCGCCGGGGCGCTCTAGGCGGCGTCGGAGCGGTACAGGTCGCGCTTGTTGATGTACTGGACGATCCCGTCGGGCACCAGGTACCAGATCGGCTCGCCGGAGTGGACGCGCTCGCGGCACTCGGTGGAGGAGATCGACAGCGCGGGGACCTCCATGAGCGAGACCCGGCCGTCGGGCAGGCCGGGGTCGGCGAGGCGGTGCCCGGGGCGGGTGACGCCGACGAAGTGGGCGAGTTCGAACAGCTCGTCGGTGTCGTGCCAGGTGAGCATCTTCTCCAGGGCGTCGGCGCCGGTGATGAAGAACAGTTCGGCGTCGGGGCCGTGGATCTGCCGCATGTCGCGGAGGGTGTCGACGGTGTAGGTGGGGCCGGGCCGGTCGATGTCGACGCGGCTGACCGAGAACGCCGGGTTGGACGCGGTGGCGATCACGGCCATGAGGTAGCGGTCCTCGGCGGCGGCGACCTTGCGGCCCTCCTTGTGGGAGGACAGGCCGGTGGGGACGAACACGACCTCGTCGAGGGAGTAGAAGTGGGCGACCTCGCTGGCGGCCACCAGGTGGCCGTGGTGGATCGGGTCGAACGTGCCGCCCATGATCCCCAACCGCCGCTTTTGCGTCATGGCGACGAGAATAACCAGCCGGGGCGACGCCCGGAACGTCCGCCCCGGCGGAAGCTCAGCTCAGGCCGGGCAGCGGCGGCCGGCCGTTGTCCCAGGACACGACGCGGACGGCCTTGCCGACCTCGACCCGGGGGACCGTCCCGTCGGGCAGGACGACGACGTCGGCGGTCAGGCCGAGCGCCTCGTGCAGGTCGTGGACGAGGCGCTCGCGCGGGTCGCCGGAGACCGCCTCGCAGGCGACGAGGAGCCGGACGGCGGGGCTGCGGCGGTCCACGACGAGCTGGTAGTGGGGCCGGACGAGCCCGGACCCGAGCAGCACCCGCTCCACCTCGCTGGGGTACACGTTGACGCCCCGCACCACGATCATGTCGTCGGCGCGCCCGACGACCTTGCTCATCCGGACGAGCGTCCGCCCGCAGGGGCATTCTCCGCGGGTGAGAGAGGCGATGTCGCCGGTGCGGTAGCGCAGCAGCGGCAGGGCCTGCTTCGTCGGGGTGGTGAAGACGAGCTCGCCGGGCGCGCCGTCCTCGACGGGCTCGCCGGTGGACGGGTCGACGGCCTCGACGATGAAGTGGTCCTCGTTGACGTGCAGGCCGTCCTGCTGGAGGCATTCGGTGGCGACGCCGGGCCCGATGACCTCCGAGAGCCCGTAGATGTCCATCGCCTTGATGGGCAGGACCGCCTCGATCGCGGCGCGCAGCTCCGCCGACCACGGTTCGGCGCCGAACAGCCCGGCCTTCAGCGCGGGCAGCTCCACCCCGGCCTCGGCGACGGCCTCGCCGAGCCGGAGCGCGTACGCGGGAGTGCAGGTCAGGATGTCGGGGCGGAGGTCGGCGAGCATGCGGACCTGCCGGTCCGTCATCCCGCCCGACATCGGCACGACGGTCGCGCCGAGCGCGACGGCGCCCTGGTGGATGCCGATGCCGCCGGTGAACAGCCCGTACCCGTAGGCGTTGTGCACGATGCTGCCCGGCGCCGCGCCCGCGCACGCCAGCGACCGCGCGCACATCGCCGCCCACAGGTCGAGGTCGGCCTTGGTGTAGGCGACGAGGGTCGGCCGTCCGCGCGTCCCGCTGGAGCCGTGCACGGCGGCGACCTGGTCGCGCGGCACGCTGAGCATCCCGAACGGGTAGCCGTCCCACAGGTCCTGCTTGGTGGTGAACGGAAGGCGCCGCAGGTCGGCGAGCGTCACGTCCGCGCCGCCGACGACGCCGGCCTCCTTGAGCCGGCGTCCCTGCACGCCGCCGGCCGCGACGAGCCGGTCGACCAGCCCCCAGAGCCGGTGCCGCTGCAGCGCGGCCCGCTCGTCGGTCGACATCGCCTCGGCTCTGGGATCGAACATCGCGCCTCCCGGGCAGGCCACAGCCGGACGCGGGCCCCGCACCGGGGAACCCTCCGGCAAAGTGGTTCGTCGGAACTACCATGCCAGACATGACGGAGAACACACCGGATCGGGCACGGACGCGCTTTCCCGGGATCAGTTCCCGGGCCTACGAACACCCGGCGGACCGTTCGGCGCTCGTCGCGCTGCGCTCGCTGTCCGGGTTCGACGTCGTCCTGCGCAAGCTGTCGGGGCTGGTCAACGAGCGGTCGCTGCGGCTGATGTTCCTCGGCGGGACGGTCCGCGTCGGGGACGACCAGTTCCACCACCTGAACGACATGGTGCGCGACGCCTGCTACATCCTGGACATGCCGGAGGTCCCGGAGGTCTACGTCCGGCAGGACCCGACGCCGAACGCGATGGCGCTGGGCTCCGACCACCCGTTCATCGTGGTGAACACCGGGCTGCTCGACCTGCTCGACGACGAGGAGCTGCGGTTCGTCATCGGGCACGAGGTCGGGCACATCCTGTCCGGGCACGCGGTGTACCAGACGATGATGCAGATCCTGCTGCAGCTCGGGTCGCGGCTGGCGTGGCTGCCGCTCGGCAACATCGGCATCGCGGCGATCATCATCGGGCTGCGCGAGTGGTTCCGGAAGGCGGAGCTGTCGTCGGACCGGGCGGGGCTGCTGGCCGGGCAGGACCTCGACGCGGCGAAGCGGGTCAACATGAAGCTGGCCGGCGGGACGCGGCTGCACGAGATGAGCAGCGAGGCGTTCCTGCAGCAGGCCCGCGAGTACGACGCGGCCGGCGACGTGCGGGACGGGCTGCTGAAGTTCCTGAACCTGCTCGGGCAGTCGCACCCCTTCGCCGTCATCCGGTTCGCGGAGATCGACCGGTGGGCGCGCAGCGGCGAGTACGAGCGGATCCTCGCCGGCGACTACCCGCGCCGCGACGACGACGGCAGCGCCTCGGTCAGCGACGAGATCAAGAACGCGGCGAAGTCGTACCGGGACTCGTGGGAGCGGACCGCCGACCCGTTCGTCGGGAAGGTCCGCGACATGGCGGACGCCGCGGCGAGCGCCGCGGGCGGCCTGTTCGACCGCATCAACCGCCGCAACGGATCCTGACCCGGAAAAGACCAGGGCCGCCGTGACACGGACACGGCGGCCCTTCTTGTGCAGTCCCGGCCCACGGCACTCGCCTGGCGGCTCGTGCCGTGACCGGTCCTGGGCGAACGCGGCATCGCTTCGCGATCTCCGCGGGGAGGCTCGCCTCCGGCGTCGCCTCCCCGCTCAGTCAACGCGTTCGCGTGTCGGCCGGGGGCGTCCGATCGGCTCAGAACGGGGCGGGGAGGAGGAGTTCGACGTTGCGGTCGGTGGGTTCGCCGCGGCGGTGCTCGGCGCGCTCCTGCCAGTCGTTGCCCGCCAGCTCGCGTGACAGCGACGCGAGGTGGACCGGGTCGGCGAGCCGCCCGCCGTAGGAGGCGGGGCCGGCGGAGTCGAGGATCGTCGCGAAGACCGACAGGGTGCCGTCGCGGTTGTCGGCGAGCTCGACGATGCGGCTCTGCTGCGGGAAGTCGATGTGCGCGGCGGTGTTGACCTCCCAGAACCCGCCGCCGGACTTGCGGGCATGCGGGATGACCTGGTTGCGGTGCGTGTGCCCGTTCACCCACAGGACGACGTTCGGGTAGCGGAGCAGCAGCGCCTCCACGTCGTCGCCGAGGACGCGGCCGCCGCCGAGCGGGTTCGTCAGCGAGGCGATGGGGTGGTGGCTGAACAGGACGAACAGCCGGTCCTTGACGGTGCGGTGCACGGCGGAGCCGTCGGCGGCGAAGGAGCGGCTGCTGCCCGCCCTGAGCTGCGCTTCGAGCCACGCGAACTGGGCCTTGTCGAGCGAGCCCTCGGAGTAGCCGTTCGGGTTGACGGTGTCGAGGACGAGCCCGCGGACGATGCCGCGGTCGAAGGCGTAGTAGGCGGTGCCGTCCCGGAGGTTGGCCTGGGTGAAGCCGTGGCCGCGCAGCGACGCGGAGGTGCGGAAGTGCTCGGCGACGACGTCGGCGCGCGACAGCATCCGCCGGTCCGGGTCGGGGGTGACCTGGCGGAACAGGCCGCCCGCGCCGCCCTGCTCGCGGCTGAGCCGGACGAGTTCGGCGGCGTCGGCCTTCTGCATCATGCGGGCGAGGCGCTGCGCCTGCGCGTCGTCCGCCGGTGCGCCGATCTTGATGCCGCCGGTGGCGAGTCCGGAGACGAGCGGGTTGACGGGGAGGTTGCCCTGGACGAGGCCGTCGTGGTTGCCGAACGCGGCGAGCCACGGCATGGTCAGGCCGGTCGCCTGGAAGGGCCGGCGCGCGGCGTCGATCAGGCCCTTGACGTGCGGGAACCCGTACTTCGCCATGGGGATGTCGGGCTGCGCGCCGGGCGGCGGGCCGTCGGGGTGCCAGAAGGCGCGGTCGTAGGACGCGGTGTCCATGACGCCCTCGTAGCGGTTCGGGTCGCCGGAGTCGGGGCGGATCCGGCCGCCGTCGAGCAGGTCGATGATCCAGCGGAGCTCGTTGTACTGGACGTTGTCGGCGGCGTCGCCGGTGTTGATGGTGAACGACAGGCCGAGTCCGGTGGCGGGCCCGCGCCCGACCCTGTTGATCGCGCGGACCATCGCCTCGGCGACCTGGGTGGTGAGGATCTCCTGCGGCCGGTAGGCGCCCTCGACGGGCAGCATCCCGACGGCGTCCTTGAGCCGGTCGGCGAACTCGACGCGCGCCGGGGACTGCGCGTCGATGATGTGCACGTCGGTGAGCTGCCCGAACGCCAGGACGCCGCGCCGGGTCGCGGCGCGCTTCGGGGAGGCGGTGCCGCCGAGGTCGCGGCGGAGCAGGTGCGGTTCGCCGGGCCCGGTGGTGACGGGCCGGTAGCCGCCGGCGCCCGCCGCGCCGAGCAGGTACGTCCGGTCGAGGGTGGTGCCGGCGGCGGGGCCGCGCAGCGGGGCCGCGGCCGCCGCGGCGGCGGGGCGGGCGGGGAACGCGGCGAGTCCGGTGGTGGCGATCCCCGCGCCGAGGGCGGCGCCCTTCAGGACGCGGCGGCGGCTGATCTCAGGAGTCACATGCCGCATCAGACCATGGCGAGCAACGTGACATCAAGGGTCACAGTGTCACAATTCCGCCGGGCCGCGTCCCGAGGGCGGTTCAGCCGCGCAGGTGCCCCTCGCCCGTGACGACGTACTTGGTGGACGTCAGCTCCGGCAGCCCCATCGGGCCGCGCGCGTGCAGCTTCTGCGTCGAGATGCCGATCTCCGCGCCGAACCCGAACTCCTCGCCGTCGGTGAACCGCGTCGAGGCGTTCACCATGACGGCGGCCGAGTCGACCAGCGCGACGAACCGCTTCGCGGCGGGCTGCGACGTGGTCACGATCGCCTCGGTGTGCCCGGAGCCGTACGTGCGGATGTGGGTGACGGCGTCCTCGAGGGAGTCGACGACACGGGCCGCAATGTCCAGCGACAGGTACTCGGCGTACCAGTCGTCCTCGGTCGCCTCCACCACGCCGTCGCCGTACGAGCGGATCCGCTCGTCGCCGTGCACGGTGACACCCGCGTTCTTGAGTGCTTCAAGCGCGCGCGGGACGAACGCGTCGGCGATGTCGGCGTGCACCAGGAACGTCTCCGCGGCGTTGCACACCGACGGGCGTTGCGTCTTGGCGTTCAACAGGATGTCGACCGCCATGTCCACGTCGGCGGCGGCGTCCACGTACACGGCGCAGTTCCCGACGCCCGTCTCGATGACGGGGACGGTCGACTCCTCCACCACCGAGTTGATGAGCGAGGCGCCGCCGCGCGGGATCAGCACGTCGACCAGCCCGCGCGCGCGCATGAGGTGCTTCACCGACTCGCGGGACGTGCCCGGGACGAGCTGCACCGCGTCCGCCGGCACCTCCGTGCTCGCGAGCGCCGCCTGCATCACCTGCACCAGCACGGTGTTGGAGTCGTGCGCCGACGACGAGCCGCGCAGCATCGCCACGTTCCCGCTCTTCAGGCAGAGCGCGGCGGCGTCCACCGTCACATTCGGGCGGCCCTCGTAGATGATCCCGACGACGCCGAGCGGCACCCGGACCTGCCGCAGCTCCAGCCCGTTCGGCAGCACGCTCCCGCGCACCGACTCCCCCACCGGGTCGGGCAGCACCGCGACCTTGCGCACCGCGTCGGCGATCCGCGCGATGCGGCCCTCGTCCAGGCTCAGCCGGTCGATCATGTACTCGGACGTGCCGTTCTCGCGGGCCCGCGCGACGTCCGCCGCGTTCGCCTTGACGATCTCGGGGGCCGCGGCGACCAGCGCGTCCGCGATCGCGTGCAGCGCCGCGTCCTTCGCCGCCCGCGGCAGCGGCGCCAGCCCCGCCGCCGCCTCCCGGGCGCGCCGCGCCACCATCAGGAACTGCTCGCGCTCGCTCATCGCGAACTCCTCACTGCTCGGTCAGGACCACCAGGTGGTCGCGGTGGATGATCTCGCGCTCGTACTCGGCGCCCAGCTCGCGCGCCAGCCAGCGGGTCGAGCGCCCCATCAGCTCGGGGATCTCGGACGCGTCGTAGTGCACCAGGCCGCGCGCCACGACCCGGCCGCCGGGGTCGCACAGGTCGACGGGGTCGCCCGCCGCGAAGTCGCCCTCGACGCCCGTCACGCCGGCGGGCAGCAGCGACTTGCGGCGCCGCACCACCGCGTCGACGGCGCCCGCGTCCAGCGTGACGCGGCCCTGGCCGGTGGTGGCGTGCGCGAGCCACAGGTCGCGCGTGGACATCCGGCGGGCGTCCGCCGGGTGGAACAGCGTGCCGACCTCGTCGCCGGCCAGCGCATGCGCCGCCGACGCCGCGTTCGTCAGAACCACCGGGACGCCCGCGATCCGCGCCGCCTCGACCTTGGTGACCATCCCGCCGGTGCCGACCCGGCCGGACCCGCCGAGCTCGACGTCCGCGAGATCGGCCGGGCCGTGCACGTCGGCGATGCGGCGGACGCCCGGACGCCGCGGGTCGCCGGTGTACAGCGCGTCGACGTCGGACAGCAGCACGACCGCGTCCGCGCGGGTCAGGTGCGCGACCAGCGCGGCGAGCCGGTCGTTGTCGCCGAACCGGATCTCGTCGGTCGCGACCGTGTCGTTCTCGTTCACGATCGGCAGGATCCCGAGCGTGATCAGCTGCTCCAGGGTGCGCTGCGCGTTGCGGTGGTGCGACCGGCGGATCATGTCGTCCGCGGTCAGCAGCACCTGCCCGACCGTCACCCCGTACCGGGCGAACGAGGAGGTGTAGCGGGCGAACAGCAGGCCCTGCCCGACGCTCGCCGCCGCCTGCTGCGTCGCGAGGTCCCGCGGCCGCCGGGTCAGCCCGAGCGGGCCGAGGCCCGCCGCGATCGCGCCGGACGACACGAACACGATCTCGGCGCCCGCGGCGCG
Source organism: Actinomadura sp. NPDC048394 (assembly GCF_040651755.1). Classification (NCBI taxonomy): domain Bacteria; kingdom Bacillati; phylum Actinomycetota; class Actinomycetes; order Streptosporangiales; family Thermomonosporaceae; genus Actinomadura; species Actinomadura sp. NPDC048394. The sequence continues at coordinate 19,941 of NZ_JBEZJL010000028.1, forward strand.
GCGCGCGGCGAGCACGTCCACCAGCGCGTCGATGCGGTTCGCGTCGATCGTGCCCTGCGGGGTGGTCAGCGACGACGAGCCCGCCTTCACCACGATCCGGCGGGCCTTCGCGATCGCCTCGCGCTCGCTCATCGAGCCTCTCTCCTCCGGGGGGGTGCGAACCTAGCGGTAGCCGTCCAGGCGGCGGTCGGTGCCGCGCGGGCCCGCCGTCGCCTCGCCGGCGGCGATCTCCGGCTCCCAGTCGAACACGATCGAGTCGTCCGGGGTGCCGATCAGCACGGTCGCGCCGGCGCTCGCCCCCGCCTCGGTCAGCGCGTTCTCCACGCCGAGCCGCGCCAGCCGGTCCGCGAGGTAGCCGACGGCCTCCTCGTTGGCGAAGTCGGTCTGCCGCAGCCACCGCACCGGCTTCGCGCCGGTGATCAGGTAGGTGTTGTCGCCGAGGTCCTTCACCTCGAAGTCGGCGTCCCCGCCGACCGGCTCCGGCCGGATCACGATCCGGGTCGGCTCCGCCGGCGGCAGCGACGCCCGGTGCTCCTCGACCATCGCCGCCATCGCGAACGACAGCTCCCGCAGCCCTTCGTGCGACGCCGCCGACACCTCGAACACCTTGAACCCGCGCGCCTCGAACTCGGGCCGCACCATCTCGGCGAGGTCGCGGGCGTCCGGCACGTCCACCTTGTTCAGTACGACGATGCGGGGGCGGTCCGACAGCGGCCGGTCGCCGAGGACCCGGTCGTAGGCCTGCAGCTCGCGCTCGATGACCTCGAAGTCGCTGACCGGGTCGCGGCCCGGCTCCGGCGTCGCGCAGTCCAGCACGTGCGCGAGCGTCGAGGACCGCTCGATGTGGCGGAGGAACTCAAGGCCCAGGCCGCGGCCCTCGCTCGCGCCCTCGATCAGGCCCGGCACGTCCGCGACGGTGAACGCGGTGTCCCCCGCGCTCACCACCCCGAGGTTCGGGACCAGCGTGGTGAACGGGTAGTCGGCGATCTTCGGCTTGGCCGCCGACAGCGCCGCGATCAGCGACGACTTCCCGGCGCTCGGGAAGCCGACGAGCGCCACGTCCGCGACGCTCTTCAGCTCCAGCACCACGTCGCGCTCCTCGCCCGGCTCGCCGAGCAGCGCGAACCCGGGCGCCTTCCGCTTGGCGGTCGCGAGCGCCGCGTTCCCGAGGCCGCCCTGGCCGCCGCGCGCGATGACGAACCGGGTGCCCTCGCCGACGAGGTCCGCGAGGATCGTGTCGCCCTCCTTCACGACGGTGCCGTCCGGGACGGGCAGCACCACGTCGGCGCCGTCCGCGCCGGTCCGGTGCCCGCCCTGCCCGGGACGCCCGTTCGACGCCTTGCGGTGCGGCCGCCGGTGGTACTCCAGCAGGCTCGCCGCGTTGGAGTCCACGACCAGCACGACGCTGCCGCCGCGGCCGCCGTTCGCCCCGTCCGGGCCGCCGAGCGGCTTGAACTTCTCCCGGTGGATCGACGCGCAGCCGTTGCCGCCGCTGCCCGCGGCGACGTGCAGCACCACCCGGTCGACGAACTGCGCGCCCGAACCCGCTCCAGCGGCCACGGTGGATCCTCCTCGGTGTCGGCCCTCGGACGGGGCGCCCCGCGGACGGGACGCCCATGAACAGGGCAAAGGGGCGGACCTTCAGCGGTCCGCCCCTCGATGAACGTCTGATGCAGGCGGACTACTCCGCCGGCGGGACGATGCTCACGGCGTTGCGGCCGCGGTACCGGCCGAACTGCACCGCGCCCGCGACCAGCGCGAACAGCGTGTCGTCGCCGCCGCGCCCGACGCCGGGGCCGGGGTGGAAGTGGGTGCCGCGCTGCCGGACGATGATCTCGCCGGCGTTGACGACCTGGCCGCCGAACCGCTTCACGCCGAGGCGCTGGGCGTTGGAGTCGCGACCGTTACGGCTGGACGATGCGCCCTTCTTGTGTGCCATGTGACCGCTCTCCCTTACTTCCCGGAGTTGATGCCGGTGATCTTGACCTCGGTGTACGGCTGGCGGTGGCCCATCCGCCGCTTGTAACCGGTCTTGTTCCGGTAGTGCATGATGTTGATCTTCGGGCCCTTGACCGCGCCGAGGATCTCGGCGGTCACCTCGTAGCGGGCCAGGTCGGCCGAGCCGCTGACGACGTTGTCGCCGTCCACGACCAGCAGCGCCGGGAACGTGACGGTCGAGCCGACCTCGCCGGCCAGCTTGTCGACGGTCAGCACGTCATCGACGGCGACCTTCTCCTGCCTGCCGCCTGCGCGGACAATCGCGTACACCGCGGAAACCTCTCGTCTGCGCGCGCTTCCGGACTGAACCGGTCCCACGCGTGGTCTACCAGCCCCCGGATGAGGGCCTACCTCCGGCACCGGGCCGAAGGCGGCACGCCAGGGCGGAACCCCGGCGCTCTCTGCTGTTCCCCGCCGGATCGGCGGGGTGCGCACCGGACGAGCCCCGGACGGGCCTCGCGGTGCTGGTCCGGACGCGCCACAACGCGCGCCGAACCCCAAGTGTACTGCATCCCCCGCGCCCGCCGCGTCGTGGGGGGGGGGCGCCCCCGCCCGCGGGCGGCCCCCGGCGGGGGCGCGGGGGGCGGGGGCGCGGGGGGGGGGGGGGGGGGCG